>CAYVSD010000041.1:0-17771 GCA_964453315.1 uncultured Muribaculaceae bacterium
ATTGAATTATTATACTTATCCATTATAGAGGATAAATCTCTTGTCTGAACGATAAGACTATTCTGGAAACTCATCAATTTGGCGATAGTCTCAACATTTGTCTCTCCATTTTTTCTTGCTTTCAGCATAACGGTGTTTACCGCTTTAGCGACCTGATTAATATTCTTGCCGATGGCATTTAATTCATGTGGGATATTCGCAATAGTCTGGTGTGCGGAAGCAAGATCTGCACGGTTAGAACTTATTGATTGCATCAGATTATCGACATAATTCAGGTCGATAGGACTGGCGTCATCCACATGACGCAGAGCATAAATCACAAAATTAGTCATGGTAGAGGATCCTCTACCAAATCCGTTTTTCGAACGATCTTCGACAAATATCTTATCCTCCGGGTAACACCTGATGTGGATGTCTGCGTCCTTAGTCTTTTTGATTTTATCTTCCATGATTCTTCTCCTTTTCTAAGTAAAACATTTGATGTTTGACGTTGCGTAGCAGGAATGTGCCGGACTTTGGAGGGCACTAAACCCGCTTGTCGGCAAGATTGGAGGGCTGCCAAATCCAGAGAAATGAAATTTCGGCTTGGAATTTGTGTCACGCCCGCCCCATCTTGCCTGACCCAAAACGGGTCACGTTTTTGCAAAGATAGTGGTTGTTCGTTATAAAGTAGTGTGAAAGAAAAACAATCTCATCATATACAAAGTATTTGTTTATACGTGTGGACGGTGTATAAACATATTGTGGATGACAATGCGAAAAAGGCGTGGACGAATTTTCTCAGAGATATTCCGCTTTTCGTTATGTAATTGTGACAGATTATTTGCATAAACGTTTTCATCAAAAAGTTAGGGTTTGTGGTTATAGACCAAATAAAAACGTGGTTAGGGTCTTGAATTTGTTAAATCAAGAGATTTGTTTTATCTTGTTCTGTAGTCACAATTATGTTGTGTACCTTTGCCTCAGAATTTTAGTCAAACAGTTTTAGAGTATGTGTGGACAAAAGAAAAAAGAGTATGTGCATATAAAGTGCAACTCAATTGTGAAGAAGTTTTCAATGGAGCGTGTACGCCAACTTGGTATAGATGTGGGTCTTGCTCAGCTATACACAAATTTGGTCAGAGTTGGATCCACTTCCTGTAAGCGTGATACCCGTATTGTCAAACTTGTAGAGAAACTTATCAAACTTATTCCAGGCATCCGTCCGCGAATAATGATGACAACTGCGGATGTTAATGAGGTGACGTTATTCATATCTAAATGGAAAGAACGTGTATCCGATATGTTGCAGGAACGACAATATACTCCAGTTTATTATAGTGATGTGGTCAACAGTTTGCTAATAGGTAAAAGTGATATAAAATGTACTTCTGTCCATCTTGGCTGGTGTCTATCTATTCTCGGCCCGAAGAATATGAAGCCAGGCAAGATTGTAGATGAAATTCTCAAGCACCAGAGTAAGGAATGGAATGAATTACTCCCATTGGCCTACGATGATTATTATAGTGTTCGTATGACACCTATCTCCGAAGACATACAAGCCGACTTCAGAGAAAAGATCGAATTCATTTATAGATTATCCATTCCGACCACAAAAGATTCACTTATAAATGAACTGGAAAATGATATCAAAGTTGTAACTGATATCAAGCACCTGTATGAAAGTTCGCCCGCCGATTATCGAGAACTAATTAAGGAGTATCTGAAGTTAATCAACAAACTTCAGACCATATCACCATCAATACTACCGAAGAAGCTCATAAAAAAACTGGAAGGTATAACTCAGAAAGACAACACTCAGGAAAAATCGTCTGCCGCTATTCGGCAGACGATGAAAAATAATTCCGGTGTTTCTAACGACACTATAACAGAAAAGTCGAATAATCTTTCTGAAGCCAACAGGACACCTATTATACAGAATATTCCGCAGAAAGATAACGACAAGACATCATCGTTATTTACTTCGAATGACAATGAAGACACGCCCATCAACGATGATGTTATCTTAGAGAAGGAGGATTCTTCTGATTATCCCGATGAAGTTCCTGGTGAACCGGAGGATGACGAACTCAATTATCGCGATCTGATGGAATATCTAAATGAGAAAGTTAAATACGACTTATCGGGAAAGGAAAAGCTAATGAACGCTAAGGATATCATCTATGCCTTCTGTAAGCTCGAAGAGTTTTCTAAGAGATTCGAGCAGCTTCGTGCAATGATCGATAGTGGAACCGTCAAATGGCCAGGCGGTTTTGCCGTGGGTGAAATGAAAAAGATGCTCAACCCCGAGTATGTTCCAAACATAAGATAAGGAAAATTTGGTAGATTCAAATTTTTTTGTATCTTTGCACCGGATTCGTGAGAATATTGGGCCGGCTGTACGGCCTCATGTGGAGGGCGCAGGCCACTCCATAAGATGCTTAAAGCGTCACACAGCACAAATTCAAGATGGGGTAAAGCTGCGACCGGAGGGAAGCAGCTGCGCACAGTTATGCTATCAGTGATCAGAGCTGGCTATGAATATTATTGTGGCATATTGCTTATTGCCATCATCACATAGCACACCAATATAAAGCTGGCTGCAGTAGTGACAATCAGCATACCCTCAACGATATTTATCAATCTTTCTTGCATATTATATAATATATATTATTTATTATTTAATCATTGTCATTGTGACTCCAGCCAGTCAGGGTAGCCTTACCCAACATAGCCATGAAAATCCAAAACAAAATAGTCATATTCTTTCTGGCTGTTTGTATCGCGCCGCCTCCGCGTTTATGTTATACTTTGAATTATCTGTAAAAATGGGAGTTTTTGTGCCGCTGCTCCGGATCACTCCCAACCACTGAGAGAAAATGATTGTTCAATTCTTCGAGTCATCCGCTTCACAGCGTTTTCTTAGCTCTGTTATGAACGGTCTTTTGTGAGGTATCGGCTGAAATGAGGTAAGATTCTTATTCTTTTTATCGTTTTTCTCAAGTCTGCCGGTGTGTCTTCTATTTTTGGTCGTCATCGACTTCATTTCGGTTGAGTTCTTTTCTTTTGCTTATCAGAGATAGGCCACAACAAGCAGTCTTCGCCAAGGAAGAACGGGAAAATTCTACGGAATACCCAGATTAGCATAATCTGTGGAAGGCTGCCTGATAATTTTCCCTTGAATATGCGAAGCGGTACTTGGCATGACTGCAAGCCTATCTAAATTTGCAAAGGGAAAGACTCGCCAGAACCGCAATGAACCTGGAACGGCAAAAATGACACACGGACTGGACGAAGAGAAGGTTTTTCCATCTCAGGTATCTTGAATTTGTTAAATCAAGACTTTTATTATGAACGATTATAATATCAATAATAAATATCGTATCTTTGCAGCGTGTTCGTGAGAAAATTATCAGGCTGGTTTACAGCCATGTATAGCCAAAAGATCTGCTTAGAACGAAGAGGGAGTCAATGGGCTTCCTCTTCGTTTTTAAATTGTACTCACTTACATAAATAATATATATTATTTAATATATAATATGACGTGAATTTCCAAATACGGTTTATTTGGTAATATTTGAGTTTTTTTGTTGCAATTACTATAATAAAATAAGGTTTGAGCCTTGTTTGATAAAGCTCTACCCTTATTTTTTTGTCAGAAAATCAAAGTTAAGCCTTATTTTGTAAGATTTGATTTAGATTTTCTGACAGTAGGCTCTTGAATTTGTTAAATCAAGAGATAGTTTGTGGAAAAATATATAACACATGGATATTATGCGTATATTTGCATCAAATGGAAATGATATGCAGGATATTTTGAAAATTTTTACTCTTATAACACTATTGGCTATAATCCCAATAAAGTATTGTCATGCTGTGGAGTCTAACCCTACGTTGGCTGCAAGAATTATTCTGGCCAAGAATAATTTCGAGAAGGCATTACAGAATCAGAGGAACAGGCAGCTGATGGTTGGAGAAGGCCATGTTTTTATTGGTCGTGAAGTCCAGGCATTGAATGAACTTCAGCGTGAGTATAACGACTATCTCGATCAATTTCACGATGCCGTAAGTACGGCAGCGGAGTTGTATGGAACCTATCTTGAAATAAAAAAGACAGTAAAGTTATCGAGACAGGTTTCATCCATCCTGTCCGATGCGCCTACCAATGCCATCGCCGTACTGCTGAAGCCTAATAGCAGTGGACTTTACGGGTCAATCATACAGACTTCCTTCGGAGCTGCACAGGATATTTATAATGCCTGCATCTCGAAAAAGAAACTGACGGCCCAGGATAGGAACAAGATGTTGACGGATGCCCGTAAAAAGATCAAGGCGGTAAACAAGGATCTGGCGAAGCTGATTATTGTTCTCAGATACACAACCTTTGAGGATATCTGGTTTTCTATTCGCACACGTGCGAAGTATATGGATAGAGATCAAAAGCAAGCTATCATAGAGCGTTGCTATGATAATTGGAAACATAATATAAGATTATAATGTATAATGATTATGAATATCAAGATAAACTATAGAATCATTTTGGTCTGCATCCTGTCAACTGTAAGTATCAGGATGTCAGCTATCATTGACTTTGTTAGTGTTGATCCTCTTTGGGAAGCGGCTGTCATGACTGGTACTAAGAAAGTAATGGATCAGTATAATACCCAGAACACCAAATTACTGGAGATGGCAGCCTTGCAAAATACGATGGCACTCCATTTTAACGCCGTGAAGGAGTGGAGGCGAAAAGAAAATGCCTATCTGAAAGTTGCCTGCTATGCGGAAGCTGTGCAGGCAGGATCGAGACTCACGGCAGAAGCTGTGCGTACTGTCCGTGATCTTATGGATTTAAAGAAGGTGATGCAGCGCAACCCGGAGGGCATCGCTGCTACCGTATCAATGAACAATTTGTATATAGAGACTATAGTCGAGTTCATTAAGACGTTCAGAATGTTGCAAAACGTGCTGATTGGCGAAGATCCTAATGAGGAAGATGTAACAGCTACACCGGTTCAGTCTATTCCTTATGAAGCAGGATGTGTGCAGGTGACGGTGACGCTTCAGAACAATTCAAATAAAGACGTGACATTTGACGGAAAGGTATGCTTTATTCTGCACGGTTATATCGCCTCTGAAGACTATACTGGTCACAAAAGCTTCCACGGTATATGCACAGGAGGCGACTATACAATTCCTGCAGGAGGTAGCAAGACCTATACTGTCATTTTTACGAAGGACGAAACACCCAGAGACGGTATCGGTCTGCCTTTCGCTGGATCAGGGCATACAGGCAGTAGGACAGCTAACAATGCCTATTATATCGGCAACAAGGGTTTTACCTGTGAAAATATCTCCGAGAGTGTAACCTTTATGGAAGGTGGATCTTACACGATGGTGATTCCATCAAACACCGATATGTGGTACTCTAAGACCGGTGCTGACGGCAATGGCGGTATGCTTACCGGTAAAGAACGTGTTGAAATGATCTGGTCTCTGTGTGACCGTCTGGAAGAAATGAACGCCAAGGTACGCAAGCTGATACTCAGCGTCGCTTACTACCGTGTAAAGGACATCTGGGCGTTCTACACCAGAGGTATGTTCGATAGGAACAAAGGTGAGATAGCCGAAAACTGCCTTGAACGCTGGAATCGTGTTCAGGAAGCAGTTAAGATACTAAATTAAACAAAAACTTGATATGAAGAAAGTTTTGCTGTTCGTTCTGGTGATGTTTTCCTTGATGCTATGCGGTAAGTCGTATAGAGACCAGACAGTTGCCTCGGTCAGTGTAGACATTGGTGAGTCTCTTATTGACCCAGAAAAATACGAGATAATAGGCACTGTTATTGACAGTGCCTATGCACCGTTTGATGATCCTGTGTTCTTTGAGAAGACACTGAAGATATGTAAGATGTCTGTTGGGGAATTGGATGATTCCCTGATTGCAGAGATACAGGAAAGAGGAAAAGAACTTATCGACATGATGGGGTCAGAATATCGTTTTATCGGATTTAAGGTCACGCAAGACTATTGTTTGCGAGATGATAATACTGAGATTGCTTCGGAGAAGAAGATCTATATCATGGATAAAGATATGACCAACATCTTTGCCGAATATGATACTAATAGCCTGGATTATATCATGGTCCAGGCTATGTGTAAAATGTGGACGGACGAAACTTTGCGGATCCAAAATTAAAAAAATCATCCCGTATCTTACGACAGGGGATGATGAACATTTAAAATTATGGATTCAAGTTCACATTCTATTATCCTTAGTATATAGTATGGAAAGCCATTTTTGTAAATGGTACTGCAAAAATGGGAAAAATATTTGATAATAGGTCTTTTTGTAAAAAGTTTCTCTTGATTTAACAAATTCAAGAGACAAAATCCATTTCGTATGATTAATAGAAATGCGTCAGCCAATAATAATAGTTCTTCATATACTCCGGTTTAAGGATTCCTTTTGTCATCCATTCATCAAAGACGAAGTACTTTTTGAAGGCAGGTACATCAAAGTATTTTTGGCGAAGATTAAATGCTTTGTAATGAGAAAGGATTCCACAGTATGAATTGACCCTTGATCTGATCAGCTCTAAGTCGTCGAGCGTCGGGCGTGAAAAAATCAGTTGATATTCCATTTCTTGCGCGACCCTCACGAACTTATCTATAGTTCGTTGTCTTGGCACGATATAGTTAGGTCTGACGTATGCTCCGAGATACATATTGGAGGCATTGGCAGATGAATATTTGACTTTGTGGGGATGTATCTCCACATGTATCATATTCCAGAATACTTCTCGCAGTTCATATTCTAAGTCGTGTAGATACGACAAACTGCGGTGCATAGCGAAATGGTCATCCACATAGTGCCCCCAGTGTTTGACTTTCTTTTTTCTCTTGGCCCATTGATCGGTGACATTCAAAAGAACGTTCGACAGCATCTGTGAGTCGATGTCACCGATGACCAGTCCATAGCCAGGAGGACTGCAGGATAATCGCTTCTTAGGTGGCAGACCTATCCAGTTATCTGGATGGCCAAGACGAATACAATTATCGGCTGGGTTGCGGTCAAAAAAGCAGTGTAGAAGCCATTCGCAGAATACGGGATCAATCCGCTCTGACCACAAGCGACCATCTGGAGATCTGCGATCAAGATGCTTGTAAACCTCAGACATAACTATTTCCATCAGCAGGTTTTTATCAATGCTCATAAAGTATCCTGAGAGATCTATGAGCAATACATAAGCTTCGTTATGATAATTGTCCGTTACAGAGCGGATATGGTGACAAAAACGCTCCATTCCGAAATGTGTACCTTTTCCCAGCCTGCAGGAATAAGTGTCGTAGATTAGTAGTGTATCGAACAATGGGGCGAGATAGTTATAGAGCATATGCTGAATAACACGATCACGGAATTGGGAGGCGAACACTTCACGCTGAACAGGATCAAAGGTTATGAAGCAGAACGCAGGAAGCGGTCTGTATGTCCTGTTGATAAGTTCCGGATAGAGTTCTTCGAGATTTACCTCTTCCTCTTCTTCAAATTCCAGCTGTGCAAGCGTATTGCGCTTGTACTTTCTGGCATCGTGGTAAGCCTGATAGAGGTCATTGTGTATCTGCTGTTCCGTTATTGTCATAAGATTATTTTAAAAGGTGTGGAGAGAGTCGCCAGGATGTCGTAATTGCCGCGACGGGACGCACGGAGAAGCCGTTAGCCCGATTGTTGTTGTTCCAGTTCCAATTGCTGGAATTGAAGTTCAGGTTGCGACCGTTGTTGGTGCTGTTGGGCGTGGCCGACCAATAGTAGCCGTTCGAACCCACATTGCTCAGGGAACCTGAACTGTTGTTACGATAACCGGCAGCCGGAAGTGGAGTGGTTTCTTGACTGTATGACAGACGGGGTTCACTGAAGAAGACCGCCTGCCAGACCCTTGCCAGGAAACGTCGCTGGGTCGGATATAACCTGTTGGCTATCCCGTAACCGACAGGTGAACCACCGAAATTACTCAGTCTGTGCCTGGACATCCCTGCCAGCCCATGCTGGCTATCCAGAGCAAACTCCTTCACCATCCTTAAAACTCATCTCCCACCTTGTTTTTTGTATTGCCGTTTACTGCGGCACTTGCATTATAGAAGTCGCTCCAGACTCTCATATTCTTGGAGAGTTCGGAGGTGTATTTTGATATGATAGCATAGTCTTTCGTTGACAAATCACCGAAATCCTTCATAGCACGTATAATAATGATTGTCTCCAGTACCAAAGCAAAGGTATCAGGAAGAATGGATGTCGGTTTAACCTGCCAATGAACCAGTTCAATGTTGACCATTATCCGTTTAAGGTTGCCCGTTACCTCGCGGGCTATAGCTTTCCCATCCCCTGCAACATTCCGAAAGCGGAAGCGACACTCTTTATAGCTGTCATACGCCGCTTTATACACAGGCAAAGCAAATACGCCGTTTTTCTTTGGCAGACGCTGCTTATGCTTTCTTTTCTTTGTAGGATCTTGTGATTTTGTTGTTTCTATCTTCGGAGGTAAACCTTCCTGAAGTACAGGAGGAGCATCTTCCGGCCCATCAGGTGGGGCCACCTGATTGTCATCGAAGAGATCAAATAGATCTTTACTCTGATATTCCTTCATTTCTGATACGTTCCTGTAGAGAGTTGAGATAGTTGAGTGCCCTCATGGGCGTATAGTCTGCAAGAGGCTGCTGCATGATATCTGCAATGATCAGCTTTCTCCTTGTCTCTGCAGACAACTCAGAGGCAGCATCGGCATTGCCGCCGGTGCCTTCCGGATTTATGTCTGGGCTTTCCGCCCTTACAGTCTTTTTCTGGCCGTCCTTCGCCGTCTTGGCGGCGATGGCCTTCTCCTTCCAGGCGATAAACTCCCGTTCGGGGAAATCCATAACTTCAGTGCGGGTCATGGTATGGATGACGATGCCGTCATCCTCCCTGCTGGAGTAGGAATAGCCGTCGTGTGTCCTGTATTTTTCGAGCTGTTCCTTCGGGTACCCGATAGTGACATACGGGCCACCGTATTCCTTGTTGTTCTTCACGATGGGCGTGTGTTCCTTGAATACCTTGCAGAACATAAAGGCAGACCGTTCCATCATACTGATGAACTTGCTGCCGTCCTGATACATGATAATGTTACCAGACGTATTTGTCCTTTCTGTTCGTAACCGTTCAATGAATGTCATAAAGTAAACAGTTTGATTATAACATGAGGGTGCAAAGTTAAACATTTTACCTTTGATAAGTTCACTTCACCCCCCCCCGTTAACATTCATTAACAACAAACGCTTGAATTAGGGACTTTCGATGGGAGGGTTTCTGAAAATTCCCCGCTGACGCGGGGTTTGGGAAGTCTCTGGTCTTTTAATGACCAGAGACTTAATAAGGTGAAATTTTGAATTATTCTTCCGCGACGGGACGCACGGAGAAGCCGTAAGCCCGAGTGAAGTTGCTCCAGTACCAAACGCTGGAAATGAAGAGCAGGTTGCGACCGAGGTTGGTGCTGTAGGGCGAGGCCGACCAATAGTAGCCGTCCGAACCCACACTGCTCAGGGAACCCGAACTGATGTTACGATAACCGGCAGCCGGAAGGTATATGCTTGCGCCGTTTAGCGTCCAAGTCTTTCCTTTGTTAGTAGAATCCCAGTTTGAATCACTACGGCTACCGCCATTACCAAAATAGTACCAAAGATTACCTGTCGGCACACAGAACCCAGGAGGACACGGATCGTAGATGGTTTTCTTTGTCGCTGAGGTTACATTATTCGTTGCCGTATTCTGAGCATCCCACATATTATAATATGTAGTATTGCAAGGACCATAGTTGCTACTATTGTAATAATGCTTAATTGGGTTTTGAATATTAGTTGCGATGGTAGCAGATGTAGAAGATTCATACTGTATACCAGTACTTGACGCAGTAATACTTGCTGGAGTAATATTCGCTCCAGAAATATTATAAATCGTCTTATTGGTATTACCGTTGGTCGTTCCATTACATGGAATGAATGGATCCTTACGTCCCCATTGATAGTAAGGACAGTAACCCTGCTTTCCACTGCCGCCGGTAGGAATCCATCCGAGGTTTACTGGAGCCACCGTATAATTATGAGAGCCTGTAGCCACAACAGTTGTTGAAGACAAGGTTTCCGTGGTTACCCAGATATGCCATGACCATACGATGGTTGATCCGGACTTGGCAGCGATGAGCGCATTACCTGCCTTTGAGCTTGCGGCGGCAGGCACAGTAAACGTAAGATAATCACCATCAATACCGACGGCTGAGATAAGTCCACTGGCATCCTGCCAGAGTAGTTCAGCTCCGTTGACGGTCACACCCATACCTTTATTAACACCAGTACCGCTCGTTGATTTGGTAATCCATGGGCCGTTGATACCCGTACCCGCATGGTTTACAAAAGGATATAATTGCCCGCTGACACCTGCGTATGACGTAGAGTTTGCGTTTCCGTTCTTGATAGCGTTACCATATACGAGGGGTATTTTGTAATCACCGGCATCATGAACCATGTAACAGTTCGCCGTAGTCATCGATGCACGTGCATTTCCTGCATTATCAACCATAGAAAGGTCTATGCTATTAGCACTCTTAATGACACTATAGGTATAGGTCTTACCTGCTACCCATGTACCTGAAATAGCCGTCTCATAAGTATCATCAGCAGTAACCACCTTCAGCTTGGCTGACGAGGTTAATGTCTGAGGTAGCATAATTAAAATATTGTTTGATCCGGTTATATCTGCAGTTGCATTGTTTGCAATAGCAGAACCATATGACAGTGAGAACGGGTTTACGGAACTTGTGTTTAAATTTCCCGAAAGCGTCCAGATCCCGTCATGGAGCGTTCCGTCGTATTCTACACCTTCAATTGATACGGAGTTGACGGTTATCGAACTACCGCTATTGTTAGTGATGGATATCTTGATAGCAGCACAATGATGAGAGAAATTCAGCGTCAAGGCTCCTTGTGAGCCTGCTGTATGGTCAGTGATCTGAGCAGTCATTACATCCACTTGATTTGAAATTGTGGACGGAACGGTATAGTGATATACAGGCGAGCCGAGTGTTGCCGCCGATGAACTGACCGTGAAAGACGCATTGTTATATGGATAATAGGCAAAGAAGGATATTTCCTTATCTGCCGTCGGCCAATAATAAGTCATAGCCGTATTGGGTACGGCTTGCTGTTTGTAAAAATACGAACCGAGTCCGTAGCTTGTGTATGTTCCAGATGCTGGATATGCAGAACTGCTTACACCAAAATTAGTAATACCGGCCTCTGATGTTACCAGAGTACCGCGTGTTATTGATTTTTCTTCTGTTCCTCGTTGTGTGAAGAAATCATCTTCAAGAACATGAAGGTGCATAACTTCATTTTTCTTGGAGCGAAGAATTTTGCTTCCAATATAAACAGAGCTATTTTCATTCGCATCTCCGACCGTCCGGGTAGATAAGGAAGAGGCTTCCTTTATCTCCGGTTTGTCGAACGTTATAAACTCGTTACATGGTGACGGTAAAGATTCCGCATCTTCCGTACATGCAACCACAGAACTTCCGACAAGTGTTATCACACCTGCCAGCAATAGGGTCTTGATTTTTTTCTGTTCCATAATATATATTATTTATTATTTATGTTTGATGTCGGTAATGAGGCCATCAAGGACTCCCTTATAAAAAAGATATGTCCCTGTTGGTTATTACCACGTCTGATATGTGGATATTCGTCTCTTATTTTGTACATGTGGCTAACAGACACACCTATTATACGTGCGGCTTCCTTGACGCTCACGTAAACAGGAGCATCATTTGGTTCGTTCTTCAGGCGATGCAGGACTATTGCAGCTGTTCTGTCCGCTATCTCTTGAATTTGCTTATCATTGATGATGATTTCTTCCATATATCGAATGTTTTAATTGATAACTGCCGACAAAATTAGCTTTTGTTCCAAAAAGTCCCAAACCTGTCACAAATAAAGTCTTGATTTAACAAATTCAAGACCCTAAACGGCACTTTTTTGTGTTTTTTAGTCGGTTTTTCAAGGAAAATCTGTATCTTTGCACCGACGAATGTGTCTCTCTATGTAGAAATCGCCAATTTCAAACAGTGAGAAAAGAGATACAGGAGACAGCTCATCTATGTGGGCTGGTCATCTGTGTTTTCTTACAAGTGTTTGGCGATACTTTACATAGGCACGGGTGGCAGTCCACATTCTTTTGTGCCTCAGAGGACATTCCCGTCACTGCTTATTGAAACTGTTAACAATTAACGGCTTATGAGTGAAACGAAGAAATGTCCCTACTGTGGCGAAGAGATCCTGGCAGTTGCCAGAAAGTGCAAACATTGTGGTGAATGGCTGGATAGGAAAGAGCAGATTCCCTGCCCTGTCTGTGGAGAGCAGATAGATGCCGACGCAGCAGTCTGTCCTCACTGCAAGGAGCCTGTGAGTGAAGATACACAAGTGGAAGCATCAGAACCGCAGGTCGCTGAACAACCAGCACAGTCTTCCTCCTTCTATTACTGTAAGAACTGTAAGGCCAGGCTCAGCATCAATACAGAAGTCTGTCCTCAATGTGGAGATAAGGACCCGTTTTATTTTAAGTTTATTAAAAACTCCAATATTTTAGCTACTGGGTTAACTATTTTCCCAATCGCCCTTATAATTGCCTATCCTATGTGGACTTCTATTTTTTCCGAAACGCTAACGAATGTCAGTTTCGGAATCGGAGCCGTTGTATGGCTGATCTTTTTATTTGGTATGAGGTCGGCTTCGAGAGAGATAGTATCACAATATTTTAGCACCATGCACAAAATATTCAAGGAATCTGGAGATCCAGAAGGAGTCTACAGATGGAAAAAGGACGCTGATGGCAGAAGAGGATTCTTCTCAAATCTTATAGGGTACTGCAAATTTGAAAATAAATAAAACTTTGCATATGAAGAGAATACTAACAATCCTATTTGTCATGACATCCATCACCGTATGTCATGCACAATTCGGCGCTCTGGGTAAGATATACCAGGGAGCCAAGGCTGCCAAGCAAGCGCAGAAGGCAGCAAAAGCCACAAAGAAGAGTAATGATGCCTATCAAGGCTACGCTATTGACACTACAAGTGTCGAATACAAGAAAGCCTTGGAGGAAGCCAAGCAGCGGGCAAAGGCTTATGAAAAATCTGGTTATGGTAAGCAATATGAAAATGCTCAGTCTGGAGGCCAGACCTACAGCAGCTTCACTGACGATCCGGTGTTTAAAAAGATTATGAATGAGAAGCGCCAGCCAACAATAGACGAAGCGAACTATCTTAACTCCAAATACGGCACGAGTTTCGAAGGAGCCGGTATGGAGGCATATAATGACTCCATCGGTGTGTTCGCCCGTATCGAAGGCAGGATGAAGCCGATGGGCATCACCAAGTGCGAGAGGATTACCGACGAGCGTCCTGTGCCTGACTTCGGACAGGATGCCATTAAGCAGTATGTCAAGGACTGGCTTTCTGTCTTAAAAAAGCCTTTCGCTGACAGAGAGGTCGTTGACAGCGTACAGAACTACATGATATACAAGAATCGTCATGCCGACGAACAGTTCAATGGAGTAGCCAAGTTCACGATCTACTCCAATCCGGAGCTTGGCACCAAGCGGTCAAAGGATGACCTGCTGCGTCGTAAGCTTGCAGACTTCACGGATCCCGTCGATCCTAACAACATCTTCGTTTTTAAGGTGAATAAAGGCATAGACTGTAGGTTTATGGATTATATGTACACGAAGATCACCTACAAACAGAGCGAGTTGATGGATTACGTCAGCAAGCGGCTTGTTAACGACGGGTATATCGATGCGAACATCAACCAAAAGATGTCAGATGACCAGCTTTTCAAGGCTATTGACAAGCTGGAGTTCCTGTTCAAGGTCGAGAAGCTGCTAAAGCTTCGCCAGAACAAAGACAAGTATATGTTCACCAATGCTGTTCCTGCAGCCAAGGGCGTGAAGGTGAAGACATCCGTCCGTAAGGTCGGACAAGGCACGGCCTTGGAGGTCAGCATCGATGCCGAGCCAGGCGAGTATGCTTTTGTTATCCGTGACCCGGAGGTGGAAAAAGAAATCCAGCAGCAGGCAAGCTTTGACATCTCTGTATTGTCACAAGGAGCGTTCTTTTTTACAGTAAATTGACATGTAAAGCGGAGCCTTATTTAGCATCAAACTTCGCCATTGCATCTGATTTTGCAGAGTCAGCTATGGCTATATAAGGTTTCATAGCTGCGTAGTCGCTATGACCCGTCCACTTCATGACGATCTGTGGCGGATACAGCAAATTTGTCAAAAAAACAAAGAATCTGAGGCTTTTTGTATTATATATTATATATTATATATTAAATATGTACGCGAGAAAAAGATTTAATGCACCATTCTGGTGTAATCCTGCTTTTGGCCTTTATCCTTATTCTCTATTCGAATCAGCACCATTGAACGTGGAGGAATGGTGTCAGGCAGGTCTTTCATCAGGTGAGCAATAACCTCTTCGATATTATTGAAGCCAATATCCTCTACAGATGCAAGAATCTTGCCCTTGAAAAATAGAGTACCCTTTACCAAGTGTTTTGCAGAGAAACGGAAAAGGTTGCTCTCCTGTTCATCGTTCTTATTGGCAGAAGTTTTGTCTTCGGTGAAGAAAATCTTCTCAATGACCTTTTCATTAAGTTCCCATGCAGGAGTAAAATCCACTTTCACATAAGTACGGGCAAGACGAGTCTTACCGGCATGATTAAGTCCAAAGTCCACATCATTCAGTGTCGCACCACATTCGTTCTGCGCGACAGTGGCCCAGGTATGACGGAAGGTATAGCCACTATAAGCATCCTCATGCCTCATATTAAGAACTTTCTCACATATTTGTCTAATGCCGATATTTACATTGGCATTGAAGCTATCCTGACTACTATGTCTGGAGTGGAAGTTGAAAAGGTATTCTGAACCTGAAATATCGAGGTACTTTTCAACGATTGGCTTTACGATATCAGGGACTCTTATTTCAAACCAGGCATTGTCAGTTCTGGCCTTGCGGGTTTTCCTGCGCTCGTAGCCTATGATATTATCATGGTAGTGTTTCTTCTCTGCATAGTAAAGGTCTATTGTGTTGATTCCTGCGAGACAGAGAATCATCATCGCCACATCATGGCCAAGCTCGGTAAGAGGTTGTTTCCTGTCACTTTCAGGAATAGGGGCATAGAAAAATGCACGGCAATCTTCCATAGAGATAGCCTTGTGTTCGCTGCTATCAGCCTTTGGTATCTTCACCTTGGGCCAGGGATTGTTTACTATGCGGATGATTCCAGCATCATAATCATTATAATCAAGCAGGGCTTGTTTGTAAATCTGTCGAACACAAACAGGATATTGTTCTTTTGCTCTGGCCGTATGTGACAGAGATTCTATCCATCTGGTGATAACAGTAGATGTCAAATGTGAGAACATCACCTTTGTTGTGCCTATATATCTTTCAAGGTTTTGATAAGCCAGCTCGTATGTTCTGGCATTACGGGCATGACCTTCTTGGATCATCTTTGACTGGTATTCTCTGGCATAGTCGGAGAAGCAGATGTCTGCCGTACCGGATTTCAGGTAGTTGACAACCTCATCAACAGTCCATGATGAGGTATCTTGCTTATTGAGTATTTCTACAAATCTGGAGATCTTATTGGCACAATACTTCATGACATAAGGGTCTTTGATGCCGTTGGATTTGTCAACGCCCTTCTGGTCAACCATCTTGTCCGTTTTGATATACTGTGCCTTACGCTGATGTGTAACTCTGATGTACACCGGATAGAAGCCATCTGGCCTCTTAAATCGTACTACTGCTTTAAATACTGCCATATCCTTAATATTTTCATTGTAAACATCGTTGTAAACTCATTGTAAACAGATTCCAGATTTACTGTAAACATATTGTAAACAAATGCCAGAATAATCCATATTTACCTCTGAAATCGTTGAGGTATAAAAGAGGGTGTAACCCCTTGCTACAAAGGAAGTTACACCCAACTTATTCATAGTCAGCTAATTAGCTATTATTCCTCTACAGCAGCCTGCGCGGCGGCGAGGCGGGCGATAGGCACGCGGAACGGAGAGCAGCTGGCGTAGTTCATACCGATCTTGGCGCAGAACTTCACGGAGCTGGGCTCACCACCATGCTCACCGCAGATACCGCAGCGGAGCTCGGGACGAACGGCACGGCCTTCCTTCACAGCGTACTTGATAAGCTTGCCGACACCCTTCTGGTCGAGCACCTGGAACGGGTCTACCTTCAGGATCTTCTTGTCGAGGTAAACAGGCAGGAACGAAGCGATATCGTCGCGCGAGTAACCGAAGGTCATCTGCGTCAGGTCGTTAGTACCGAATGAGAAGTACTGAGCCTCGGTAGCGATGCGGTCGGCTGTCAGGGCAGCACGCGGAATCTCGATCATCGTACCAATTTCGAACTCAACCTCGATGCCCTCAGCGGCAAACACTTCCTTAGCGGCTGTCTGGATAACCTCCTTCTGCTGCTTCAGCTCATACAGCGTACCAATCAGCGGAACCATGATCTCGGGCATAGGATTCTTGCCTTCCTTCTTCAGTTCGCAAGCAGCACCGAGGATAGCCTTTGTCTGCATAGCGGTGATCTCGGGGAAGGTGATACCCAGACGGCAACCACGGTGACCCAGCATCGGGTTGTTCTCTGCCAGAGAGTCAACGCGGCGCTTGATGTCCTCAACACTCACACCCATCTCCTTAGCCATGGTCTCCTGACCAGCAAGATCGTGGGGAACGAACTCATGGAGAGGAGGATCGAGCAGACGGATGTTCACGGGCAGACCGTCCATAGCCTCAAGGATGCCCTTGAAGTCAGCCTTCTGATAAGGCAGCAGCTTAGCCAGCGCCTTCTCACGTCCGGCAACGCTGTCGGCCAGAATCATCTCACGCATTGCCACGATCTTCTTATCCTCGAAGAACATGTGCTCTGTACGTGTCAGACCGATACCCTTGGCACCGAATTCGCGAGCCAGCTGAGCGTCACGAGGCGTATCAGCATTGGTACGAACCTGCAGCTTGGTGTACTTGTCGCAGAGGTCCATCAGCTCCTTGAAGTCGCCAGAGAGCTCTGCAGCTTTCGTGGTAACCTCACCTGCGTATACCTGACCGGTAGAACCGTTCAGAGAGATGTAGTCACCCTCTTTATATACAACGCCGTCGATCTCAACGGTCTTGTCCTTATAGCTTACATTCAGCGAACCAACGCCCGACACACAGCACTTACCCATACCACGAGCCACGACAGCAGCGTGAGAGGTCATACCGCCACGAGCAGTGAGGATACCCTCAGCAGCCGACATACCAGCGAGGTCTTCCGGAGAGGTCTCGATACGTACGAGCACCACCTTGTGTCCGTCAGCATGCCATGCCTGAGCATCGTCAGCGTGGAACACAATCTGACCACAGGCAGCACCTGGAGAAGCAGGCAGACCCTGGGCGATCACCTTAGCGGTAGACAGCGCCTTCTTGTCGAATACGGGGTGCAGCAACTCATCGAGCTTCTGGGGCTCACAGCGCAGGATGGCGGTCTTCTCGTCGATCTTACCCTCGTGGAGCAGGTCGATGGCGATCTTCACCATAGCAGCACCCGTACGCTTACCGTTACGAGTCTGCAGGAACCAGAGCTTACCCTCCTGTACGGTGAACTCCATATCCTGCATATCGCGATAGTGCTCCTCGAGCT
>CAYVSD010000042.1:0-15934 GCA_964453315.1 uncultured Muribaculaceae bacterium
GTTCAGAGTGACATATTTGTTGTTCAACTCTGTTCGTGGTGGTAATCTCTTGTGCAGTCTTATTTTCGCTAATCTGACTGCCGTGAGAGTCTTTATTTAAGCTATAAAGCCCCCCCCCCCGAGGTTGTAATGCAGTCAGAGAGCGGGTTTCAGGCTGATTAAATAATTCTAAATCTTGCATCTGTTCCTCGCTTTCCTTAATTTTTTTCATGTAATTACCAAAGTTATTTATTCATAACTCCTATTTATTATTATAAGATATTTTTGAAAAATTACAACCCCCACCCTTGCCTTAAAGAAATCTGTTATAAAAACGCTCGCTAACTGCATTGTATATAAGATAATGAACAATTCTGTCACAAAAATTCGCCGCCCATATCTCGCGCGGTTTCGGCTCTAACACCACAAAACACACACTTTTTCCTACTTCATAAGTCTGATTAACCAATTGATAATATAATTCCAACAAATTTTACTCCACGTTAATCTCAAATTCCAATGAAGTCGCCTTGTTACGCTTACGACAATCCATATAAGCACTCACCAACTCGAAAAAATTTAAATCCTTCCCCATACAGAATAAAATTATAAACGATTTCACTATGATTTAAATTATATTTAACGTATATATTACACTAAATGTTAAGCAAGTGAAATCCACTCACAGCACGCGTTTTAGACAACCAAAAATCGTCCGATTTTCCCCAAGACTTGAAATTTTAAATTTTTGTATTAAAATAATAATATAAATCAGTTCAAAAAAGTGAAAACTCACTAACAATGAGTGTACAAAAGTAACTTTCGAGAGCTTCTCAATTTACAACTAGAGGATTACATTTTGAAAAAATTATTACTATTCACTATTGCATTAGTGTATATGTTATTTACACCGGTGCAGGCAGCCAATGTCAACACAGTGAAGGCAGCGATAGTAAAACATTCTATCGAAATGGGCGTAGATCCGGCAATTACCCTAAGTATTGCTAAAAAAGAATCAGGTTACAGACACGAAGCACGCAGCGTTCACGGCGCTGTAGGTGTTTTTCAACTTATGCCTTCAACAGCCCGTAGAATGGGCTTAAATCCATATTCGCTTGATGATAACATCAAAGGCGGAATTATGTATTACAAATCTATGTACAAAATGTTCGGCTCAATACAGCTTGCTCTTGCAGCATACAATGCCGGACCGGCAAATGTAAAAAAATACAACGCTGTTCCTCCTTTTGCAGAAACAAAACGATTTGTTGCCACAATAATGAAAGATTATTATTACTTAAAATCACACACAGACCCTGCTGTTAGCGCATATATGAAAGAAAAAGATGCAAAAGCAAATAATAAAGTTGGCTCAGATGTTGTAGCTTCAACTCCTTCTAAAACAACTCCTGTTCCTGCAACAAAAATTGAACAAACAAGAAAATTAAATGTTGAAGTTATGAAAAGCACTCCTGCAGAAGTTGAGTTGAAATCACAATCCGTAGCGATGTAATTTAATTCATAAGTTTTTGATAGGGCGCGAAATTTATAAATTTCGCGCCCTATTTTATATCTACAGCACAAACGCCGTCGCCGCCCTCACTTTCATTCCCAGGACGAAATTTGGCAACATACGGAGATGTCGATAAAAATTCTCTCACAGCTTGCTTCAATGCCCCTGTACCATGGCCGTGAATAATATATACAGGAGTTAAATTAGCAAGGCTTGCCTGATCAAGATATCTTTCAACTTCATCAAGCGCCTCTTCTACCCTGTAACCCCGCAAATCAAGCGTCTGCGGCAAAGAATATTTTTTAAGCTCAAATTTGCTAAATGAAGTTCCCGGAATTTTTACTTTTGCCGGCTCTTTATAATTGTCATTCAAAACCGCAAGTTCATTGGTTTTAACTTTCATTTTAATATTACCCATATCGACAAAAAGACGATTTCCTCTGTCAGGAAGAGTCAAAACCGTAACTTTTTGGTCAAGATTTTTCAACATTACATTATCCCCAATCTTGACCTTTTCCCAATCAATTTCAAGGTATTTTTGCTTATCGGAAACTTCCTCCAAATCATCACGGAAATTCTGTTCTAATTTTGCTAACCGTGAATATGCTCTACGAGCAATTTTTTCAGATTTTTCTTTACGCATTTCGTCGAGTATTTCTTTAATTTCGGCGCGCGCACTCATAATTTCCGCATCAAATTTATTTTTAATATTTTTAATTGTTTTCTTCTTATCTTTCTTTATTTGATTTAAATTTTCTTCGTATTCTTCTTTAATAGAAAGAGATGTTTGCTTTAATTCCTCTGCTTTTTCAAGATTTTTGGATAATTCTTGATGAGTCTGCTGTAACTTTTCAACAACCGAAACGGTCGGATCTTTTTGAGTAATCAAAATATTTTTTGCCCTATCAATAATATCCTTATCTAACCCCAAATTTGATGCAATCGAAATCGCATTACTAAGCCCCGGTATGCCGATTAATAATTTATACGTCGGTTGCAGAGTCTCTGTATTAAATTCTACAGAAGCATTTTTAAAAAAATTATTCGTATATTCAAGAGCTTTTAATTCTCCATAATGGGTCGTTATTACGCTATTAACACCTTTATCGGAAAGTTTTTGTAATATCTCGCGAGCAAGCACCGCACCTTCAACAGGATCAGTTCCCGCGCAAATTTCATCCAATAATACAAATGAATTTTCATCACTTTTATTTAAAATTTCAATAATATTATTCATGTGCGATGAAAACGTAGAAAGACTTTCTGCAATACTCTGAGAATCGCCAATGTCCGCAAAAACATTATTATATGGATATAATTTTGCATAAGTACAAGGAAGAAACATGCCGGCTTCTGCCATAAGAATAAACAAACCTATAGTTTTTAAAGTAACCGTCTTGCCTCCAGTATTTGAACCCGTAATAATTACAGCCCCGTATTTATCTTTTCCAATTTCAAAATTATTCGCAATAACATCAACTCCGTTAGAAATTAAAAGAGGATGCTTCATATTTTCGAAATAAATATATTTTTCATCTGTTATTTCAGGCTCAACAGCTTGAAGCTTCACCGCATATCTGGCTTTTGCAAAATGAAAATCAATTTCAGACATAATCCTTTCACTTAATGACAATTGAGGGAAATACTCTCTTATTTCATCTGTTAGAGAAACAAGAATTTTTATACATTCCTGACGGATTTTTGCCTTTAATTCCCTGATTTTATTATTTAACGGAACCAGTTGCTCAGGTTCTATATAAAAAGTTTTTGATGAAGAAGATACATCATGTACAATCCCCGGTACTTTAGTTTTGTTTGAAGCAATAACCTGAAAAACTATACGATCATCACGCTGAGTATATATATTATCCTGAAGATATTTCGAAAATTGTGAATTATTCAAAAGATTATTGACACTATCGCGCAAATTTTGTTCAGTATCGCGCAAAGAAGAATATAAACACTTTAACTCAGACGTCGCATTTTGTCTTATATTAAGATTTTCATCAAAAGTTGATAGTATTTTATCTTCTACATCTCTGTCAGATATCAAATTTTGCACTTTTTCTTTTAATAAAAAATCATCTTGAGAATTTTCAATAATAAATTTTTTCAAAAGTCTGGAAGAACGCATTGTTTTTGCAATATCAACAAGTTCTTCCTCTGACAAATAAGAAATTGCCGAATTGTTTTGAATTTTAACAATATCAGCTATATATTCCGTCGGAGTATCTTTTGCATGATCCAATATATACTTTGCTTCACGGGTTAATTCTATTTGCTGTTTTATTTTTTCATCATTTTCAAAAGGATTTAAAGTTAAACAAAAAGTTCTGCTTTGTTCAAATTTTGCAAACTTTGAAAGTTCATTTTTTACTTTATCAAATTCTAATGAAATATATGTTTTTTGTGCGATATTCATAACTTGAATGGTATCATGAAAATTTTAATTGTATAATAAATTTATGCCGCAAAGTGTTTATATACATATTCCTTTTTGCAAATCAAAATGCCATTATTGTTCGTTTATTTCTTTTCCGAAAATTGAACAGAAAAAAGAATATTTGAGTGCATTAGAAAAAGAAATTCACGCAAGTTACGAAGGAGAAATTTTAAATACTCTGTATTTTGGCGGAGGAACTCCGTCACTTCTTAACTCGCAAGATTTTAAAAAATTAATTTCAAATTTTAATATCAATGAAAAAACAGAAATTACCACAGAATTAAACCCTGATGATGTAAATGAAAACTACGCATCACAGCTTTTCTGTACAAAAATTAATCGTATAAGTCTTGGATGTCAAACCTTTAATGATGACATTTTGAAACAAATTAATCGCCGCCATAATTCCAAACAAGTTATTGAAGCCGTAAAAAACTTGCAAATTGCAGGGTTTAATAATATCAGTCTTGATTTTATATATGGCTTGCCAAATCAAACAGAAAATATGTTTTATGATGATTTAAAAAAAGCAGTTAATTTGGGAATAAAACATATATCACTATATGGTTTATCTATTGAAAAAGGATGTTATTTTTATACCCATAAGCCTTTAAATTTAGCAGATGATGAAAAACAAGCAGATATGTATTTAGGCGCTGTAAAACTTTTAACCCAATTAGGATTTGAACATTATGAAATAAGCAATTTTGCTCTTAAAGGTTATTATTCAAAACACAATTTAACTTATTGGAACAATAATGAATACTATGGATTCGGGGTTGCAGCACACGGCTATAAAAATAATATTCGTTATGGAAATAAAGAAAACATTGAAGATTATATAAACAACCCATTAGAACATTTACAAACACACACTCAAACTTTACAAGAAAAACTAGAAGAAGAAATATTTTTAGGATTTCGCAAAATGAAAGAGGGGATTAATGTTCTTGATATCAACAAAAAGTATTCAATTGATTTTGAAAAACGTTATGGAAATATTATAAAAAAATATTTACCCCTAAATTTAATCAGAAAAACTCCTGATGGTTACTCTCTTACGCCAAATGGCGCACTTGTCAGCAATACAATCCTTGCGGAATTTCTAAATTAAATTTGTTATTTTCTTTTTAAATATCTTTCGGCAATTTCAACATTATTTTTATAAATATTTAAAAATCCTGTTAAAATATTTTTTTCATTAAAAATATCAGATATACACATACTTTTTACACTGTTAAATTTTGGATTTTTAATGACAAATTTATATAATTTTGATTGTTGATCTATTACCAAAGAAATAACAGATTCTTTATCTCCCCATTTTTCTATTTGATTAATTTTTTCAGAAACACACTTTTTTATTGTAGGAATTTTCGCAGAATTCATAATTACATCATGAGTTCTTTTGTCAAATTTGGCTCCAAAAGCAATAGAACGATTTTCATAATTAGTAGTTATCATATTAAATTTTCTCCTTGAAAAGGAAAAAAACATCAAAAAAAATTTTTTGCTATTAATTTAATATTTTATTATATATTATATTTACATTTCTTAAAAAATCTTGAGGATCAAAAATTTTTTCTATTTCTTCAATAGTTAATTTGTCACAAACATCTTTATCATTTATAAGATTTGCCTTAAAATCTCCGTGATTTTGAAAAGCATCTAATGCGTTACGCTGAACTATTACATAAGCTTCTTCGCGCGTTAACCCTTTAGATACAAGAGATAAAAGAACTTTTTGAGAATAAACAATTCCGCCAAATTCATTAGTATGTTTCAACATATTATCTTTATGCACAACAATATTTTCCATTAACCCATTAAAACGATTAAGCATAAAATCAATCAATATTAAACTGTCAGGAAAAATTATACGCTCAGCCGAACTGTGCGAAATATCTCTTTCATGCCAAAGCGCAATATTATCAAGCGCCGTGATTGAATTAGATTTTACAACACGTGCTAACCCGCAAAGATTTTCACTCAATACAGGATTTTTTTTATGAGGCATGGCAGAAGAACCTTTTTGCCCTTTAGAAAAACCTTCTTCAAGCTCTAAAACTTCTGTTCTTTGCAAATGACGAATTTCTGTAGCAAATTGTTCAATTACAGCCGCGATTAAAGCTAAAGATTGCATAAAATACGCATGATAATCTCTTGCAATAATTTGAGTAGATATTCTTGCCGGTTTTAATCCTAAATTTTTGCAGGTTATTTCTTCAATTTTTGGAGAAATATTACTATAAGTTCCAACAGGACCTGAAATTTGTCCCACACGAATTTGCTCTAAAGCATGAACAAAATTATCTTTTTGACGTTCCAAAATATCTATCCAATTACACAATTTAACTCCAAAAGTCATAACTTCCGCATGTATTCCGTGCGAACGCCCTATACAAAGAGTATTTCGATGAATATTTGCAAGATTTTTTAAAGTCACAATTGTTTTTTCAAGATCTGAAAGAATAATTTTACCGCTATCTTGAATTTGAAGCGCAAAAGCCGTATCTATTACATCAGAACTTGTCATACCAACGTGAACATAACGCCCCAAATCACCCAAACTTTCATTTACACAAGTTAAAAATGCAATAACATCATGCTTTACTTCTTGTTCAATTTCATCTATCCGCTCAACATTAAAACCCGCTTTTTGACGAATTTCTTTTGCAATTTCTGCAGGAATTTCGCCAAGTTGAGCATAAGCATCACAAACCGCAAGTTCAACTTGTAAATAATAATTAAATTTGGAATTAAGATCCCAAATTTTAGCCATTTCTTCTCTTGAATATCTTTCAATCATAAAAAAAGAATAACATAAAACAAAATTTTTGGTAACCGAATATAACGTTTAAGGATAATGAACTGTAAATATCATTTATATTCTTCACTTTTTAATTTAAATATGTTATTTTTTTATCAGAAGGATTTGGGATTAGAAAATGAAAAAAGAGTGGATTATAAATAATCAAAACAGTCAGGAAAAATCACTTTTAAAACGCTTATTATTATCGCGCGGGCTTAAAACAGAACAAGAAATGTATGATTTTACTCATCCGCTTGAAATGACTTTAACATCACCTGATGTATTTGTTGATATGCCAAAAGTCACAAACAGACTTGAAAAAGCAATAAATAATAACGAAACGATAGTTATATACGGAGATTTTGATGCCGACGGTATTACCTCAACATCAATTTTATACAAAACTCTAACTTTTTTAGGTGCAAATGTTCATTATTTTATTCCAAACAGAGAAACCGAAGGGCACGGATTAGACAATAAAGCCTTAATAAAACTTATGACAACAATTAAACCAAAAGTCATAATATCCGTCGATTGCGGAATTTCTGATGTTGATGCAGTAAAATTTGTCAACAGTTTTAAGACAATTGACGTAATAATTACCGACCACCACGAAGCTCCCGACGTTTTACCCGAAGCTTATGCAATAATTAACCCGAAAGCACAAAATTCACTATCGGAAGACTTAAGCACCAAACAAATTGAATATTTAACCTATCTTGCAGGCTGTGGAGTTGCATTTAAAGTTGCGCAAGCAATTTTAACCCGCTTTAAAAAACCTGAATTTATCTATGAAATTTTACCGTTTGTCGCAGTTGGGACAATCTCTGATATCGTACCTTTACTTGGAGAAAACAGATACTTTGTTGCTAAAGGTTTAGAATTAATTTCTCAAGGGAAACATTACGGTTTAAAAACTTTACTTGAAAGCGCAGGATATAATATTGAAAACGGTATAACTTCTGAACAAATAGCTTTTGGAGTTGCTCCGAGAATAAACGCATCAGGACGTTTAGACACGGTAGAATCCGCTTTGAAAGTGCTTATTTCGGACAACCCGCAAGAAATTCAAATGGCTGTTACAACTTTGAACGAATTAAACAAAGTTCGCCAAAGATTATGTCAAGAAATATTTGACGAAGCGGACAAAATGGTTAATCCGAATGAACCTGCAATTATTCTTGCACATCCACAATGGCACGTAGGAATTATCGGAATTGTCGCTTCCAAATTTGTAGAAAAATACTATAAGCCAACCTTTCTAATGACTTTTGATAAAGAAAATGGCACATACAGATGCTCAGCACGAAGCGTTGAAGGAGTGCCATTATATGATGTTTTAAAAGAAAATGAAGCTTTGTTTGATGGTTTTGGCGGACATAAATTAGCCGCGGGCCTTAGTTTCAGCACAGAAAAAACTTCATTTGAAACAGTAAAAAAAGCCTTAAACGAAACTGTACAAAGTTACATTACATCTACAGAATTAAAACCATTTATTAATATTGACGCTGTTATTGAACCAAATGAAGTCACTATCAATTTGATAAATGAAATTTCTAAAATGGAACCTTTTGGCGCAATGAATCCTGCCCCAACATTTGAAATGGATAATTTGACCGTTAAACAAAAAAAATTAATAGGATCTGATAATTCGCATTTACGTTTAACGTTGGGAAAAGACGCTTCCGAAATGACTGCTCTGTGGTGGAGCGCAGGAAATATTAACCTCAATCCTGGAGATATGGCAGATATTGCTTTTCATCCGCAAATTAATGAATTTAACGGTAATGTTTCGGTACAATTAATTTTAGAAGACGTTCATTCCGATTCATTAGAAACCGAAAATATTGTTCCGCCTAAATATAAAATATATGATAACCGTACTAAAACAGATATTTTACCTAATGTTAACGATTATCTGAAAACAACCAAACTGGATATTAAAGTTTTTGCAGAAAGTAAGTATATTTTAGATACCTTAAAACCTTATAATGAAATCTCATCGAAAACCTTTACCCGAGAGAATATTCAACCATGCGACGTTATAATGTTCTTTGATTATCCGGCAGATAAAAAAACATTTGATGAAATCCTTGAAAAAGCTCAACCAAAAGGACTTCATTTTATGAACTATGAACCTAAAATACTTGATGAACAAGACATTTTAAAAACTTTTAACGGCATGATTAAATACGCTTGCCACAACAATAACGGAAAGATTGAACTTGTAAGATGCGCAAGTTATCTGGACAAATCAGTAGATGTTATTGAAAAATTACTAAATTTATACGAAAAACTGGGATTTATTAAAATAATCAGTAAGAATACGGGATTTTATCAAGTTGAAATGATAAAAAATTTAGAAATAGAACCTGTTTTAAATCATCCTGATTACGAAGAAATTTTTTCATTACTTGAAGAATGTGAGATTTTTCAAAAAAGTCTTTTAGAAGATGATTTAAACAGCTTATTATGCTAAATGAACATTGAAAATTAAATACAGGGTAAAAGATACTCTTTTTCAAAAGGAAACCACCACCAAATATTACTTGAATCTCGGGTGAGTTCCCGACTGGAAAGGGGGTCTATATGGATAATTTCAATATTAGTTTATTACTAATTTTTTTGATTTTATTAATATTAAAAAGTGACTCCTATCTGACAAGATAGAAGCCACTTGAACCTCTAACAGAGTATCCGGCACTTTCTCAAGGTGCCACCCTGTGTTTATATTATAAATCATGTAAGGTTATTTTTCAACCCCATGAAATTAAAACTTAACAACGGAGGATAAATGTACAGAATAGGTATAGGATATGACATACATCAACTTGTAGAAGGAAGAGATTTAATTATTGGCGGAATTAAAATTACTCACGAAAAAGGGCTGTTAGGACATTCGGATGCAGATGTTTTAATTCATGCAATAATTGACGCGATGTTAGGTGCTTTAGCGCTTGATGATATAGGAACAATTTTCCCTGATACAGACCCTGCATATAAAAATGCAGATAGTACGATTTTATTAAAAAAAGTTTGTAATTTGATTGACAAAAAGGGCTACAAAGTTGTAAATATTGATTCTAATATAATTGCGCAAGCACCCAAAATGATGCCTTATATACCAAAAATGAAAGATATTTTGGCAAAAATCATTGATATTCCTGCTGAAAATCTCTCTATAAAAGCAAAAACTAAGGAAAAAATGGACGCTGTAGGACAAAAAATGGCAATTGAAGCTAATGCAGTTGTCTTACTTTGTCAAAGGTAATTTAACGCAAAATTCGGTTTTAACATTTTCTTCGCTGGTAACAGAAATTTCCCCGCCATGCGCTTGAGTTATTTGTTGAGAAAGATATAAACCTAATCCTGTGCCGACTTTGCGCAATTTCTTCGCTGCAGAATAATATTTATTAAATATCATAGTAATTTCTTCTTTTGAAATTCCTTGTCCAAAATCTGTCACACAAATCGTCGCATAATCCGGAATAACCCCGACAGAAACCTCAATATCTTTTTTTGATTGGCTGTGATTAATTGCATTTAGAATTAAATTTTTAACAACTCTCGCAAGTTGAACAGGGTCGGCATTTAAATGCGGATTTTCAGAAGATGATGTATAATTTATTTTCATGCCCGCATCATTTGCGATTGTTTGCATTTCATTTACAACATCCTGTACAAAAGGATTTAGCGCCATATATTCTTTTACAAGTTCAATACCCTTTTCTTTTATTTTGTATGTTTCAAGAAGAATTTGAACAAGATCCAAAAGCTCATTATTAGAGGATTTCATATTATTTAATGCAAATTCTTGTTTTTCAGAAATTTCGCCAAACTTTCTTGCCAAAAATAAATCAATCATATTAGCTGCAGCAATAATCGGAACTTTTAAATCATGAGTAAGAGTTGCCGCAAAATCTTCTTTCAAAGTAGATATTTCTTTTTCGGTCGTAATATCTTTAATAATCATTACGTAACGTTTTTTATCTACTGAATTAAGAGGCTGCGAATTAACAATAAAATTATTTGCAGGAGAATGTTTTATAAAAACCTCAAGATTTTCAATTTTTTCAACATCAGTATTTTCCTGAGAAAGCTGTATATAATTAAAAACGTTTTCTCCAACAATATCTTTGCCGCGTTTTATTCCAAACCATTTTAATATTTTTGGAGTTGCCCTTAAAATTTCAAATTTATCATTAATAATTAAAATTCCGTCAGAAAGAGAATTGATAACCGATTCTAATAAACGATTTTGCTTCATCAATTCAGACTGATACTCAACAATCATCTTTTCACGATCATTAAGAGTTTCAACCATTCTGTTAATACTATCTGTTACATTTTGATATGTTGGATGCTCTATTTTATCAAGTTTTGTTGTTAAATCGCCATATCTAACGGAATCAACTGTTGTTGTAACTTTTCCAAGATAATCATTAATCTTAGACCAACGCTTATTAGTATTTCTTGTTATAAAAAATAAACTTACAAATACTATAATTAATCCTGAATTAATAATATAAAAATATGAAAACATACGTTAATTTATCTCTCATTCTATCAATTTATGATATAATTATAACAAATAATTTTAATGAGGGCGAATATTGTTTAAGCTTTTAAAAAATATTTATAATAATATAAAAAATTTAAATTTTACCGTAGATAACTATAAAAATGATACGGTAATACAATCATTACCAATCATAGCTTTTGTAAATAAAGCTAAAAAACTTTTTGAACAAAGACAATATGATGCTGCAGAAGAAATTTTATTAGAAGCTCTTGATATGGGCGAAGATGCCCTTGTATACAAATATCTCGGGAAAATAAATGAGCAAAGAGGACAATTTAAACCGGCTGTCGGATATTATGACAAATCTGCATATTTAAACCCAAATGATAAAGAAATATGGTTAAGGCTCGGGATGTGCGAATTATATTCTGATATGTTCAAAGAAGCTATTTTATCTTTTGAAAAAGCAAATAAATTAAATCCAATGAATACCGATATTTATACCGGTTGGGGAATGGCATATATGCGCATGAAAAAATATTCTCAAGCGCGTGACAAATTTAATACAGCGTGCCAAATAAGCAAATATAATTACACCGCAATTTTACTTTCTGCCGTTATGGAAATGAGACTGGAAGAATATTCAAGCGCAGAAGATAAATTAAAATTCCTCTCTAAAGTTGCCCCTAACGAAACAAGTAATTACGAATATGCACATCTGCAATTTATAAAATCAGACTATGAAAATGCAATAATATATGCAAACAAAGCACTTGAAGTTAATAAAAAAATGCTTCCTGCATATTTACTTTTGGGAGAAACATATTCCGTTTTAAATGAAAAAGAAAATGTATACAAAACATTTGAAACCGCAATTCAAAATGATTTAGACAGCGCAATTTTACATTTTGAATGGGGAAAAGCCTGTATAAGAATACTTGAATTTGACAAAGCTAAATCAGAATTTCAAAAAACACTTGATAAAGACAGCAATTTCAAAGATGCAAATATAGGATTGGCATTATTAAATGCTTATAATGAAGATTTTTCGCTGCTTGAAGAATTGAAAGAAAAAAATGCTTCAAATGTATATATTCAAGAAGCGCTCGGGCTGGAATATCTTTCACAAAATAAACTTGATTTAGCTGCGGAAATGTTTAAAAAAGCGCTAAAAACAGATGAAAAACAAACATTTAATTACTATCATCTGGCACGTACATATGCCAAACTAAATCAAAACGATAAAGCGCAGGATTATTACGAAAAATTTATTGAAAAATATCCGACTGATTTAAATAGATTACTTGAATATTGCAAGTGGTTAATAAATATTTCAGATTTCAATCAAGCCCAAAGAAAGCTTCGCAAAGCTCAAAAACTTTCAGAAAACAATGTTGAAATTATTAATATGTTATTTTTTACTCAATATACCCTTGCCAGAGAAAATATTTCTGAATATAATATAAAAGAAGCTCTGGCAAATGCTCACAAAGCTCAAGAACTTGGGAGATTTGATTATATTGAACAGGCAAACGAGCTGGAAAATATTTTAAAAAATATACAGGAAACTAAATAAGTTGAAAAAAATAATAGTACAAAAATTTGGCGGTACATCCGTTGCAGATACAGAACGCATAAAACACGTTGCCCAAGTTGTAATAAATGAAAAGAAAAATGGTAATGATGTAGTTGTTGTCGTTTCAGCTATGGGACATACAACAGATCATCTTGTAAAAATGGCGCATGAACTTAACTCAAAGCCTTCTGAACGAGAAATGGATATGCTGTTATCAACCGGAGAATGTGTTTCGATAGCGCTTCTTACAATGGCTATTCAGGCATTAGGCTATGAAGCAGTGAGTTTTAATGCCGCTCAGGTAGGAATTTTCACAGAAAATATACATACGAAAGCCCGAATTATAGATATAAAAACCGATAAATTAAGAAAAAATCTCAATGAAGGTAAAATTATTGTTGTTGCGGGATTTCAAGGAATTACATCAGATGGTGAAATTACAACCCTTGGCAGAGGCGGTTCAGACACTTCCGCGGTTGCTTTAGCAGCAGCTTTAAATGCTGAAAGATGCGATATTTACACAGATGTTGAAGGCGTTTATACAACAGACCCGCGGGTTGTTCCAAATGCTTCAAGACTTGATAAAATTTCTTATGAAGAAATGCTCGAACTTGCACACGCAGGAGCCAATGTTTTACATCCAAGAAGTGTTGAAATTGCTAAACAACACGAAGTTCCTCTACGCGTAAGAAGCAGTTTCAAAACAGAAAATTTAGGTACTTTAATATTAGGAGTAAATAAAATGGAAATAAATAAGCCTGTAACAGGTGTTGCAGAAGATTCTTCGCAGGTAAGAATTGTTGTTTGTGATATTCCGGATACCCCCGGAGAAGCTGCAATATTATTCGGCGCCCTTGCAAAAGAAAATGTTTCTGTAGATATGATTATTCAGTCTTATGCAAGAAAAACGTCAAATACAAATGATATTGCATTTACAATAAACAAATCCGATTTAGCACGCGCTCAACAAATTTTAGAATCTATAAAAAGTAAACTTAACGCAGGTGATATAAAAATTGATGAAAACATTGCAAAAGTTTCTATTATCGGGGCAGGTATGATTGACAGACCGGGTATAGCTTCAACAATGTTCAAAACACTTGCAGATTCAGGTATAAACATTAGAATGATATCCACAAGTGAAATTAAAATCAGTTGTTTAATTAATAAAGAAGACGCTCAAAAAGCCGTAAAAGCCCTACACAATATATTTGATCTTAGCTGCGATGAAACCGCAGATGTAAAGGGAACTTTACCTGATTGCTAATTTAATGGCAAAAAAATTTTTATTGTGTATTAATATAACCATGCATTAAACTAATGGCTGATGTATGGCAGATTTGATTAATACAAAGTTTTCTTATATAAAAAAAACTGTTACTCCTAATATTGAGTTTCAGGGAAGTTCTACTGCGCCTAAAAAAGAAAATCCTTCAAAATTTCAAAAATTAATGCTTCCGACAAGTTTAATTGCGGGCGGAGGGTTACTTATTTATCTTGGAATTCGCCGTCCTAATGCAGAAAGTGTTTTCAATAAAATAATCAAATCTCACCGTGAAAATATAGATAATGAAGTTCCTAATTTTTATGAATATACAGAAAATGCCATTGGTGATTTTTTAGAAAAATCTTTACAAAAAATTTATCAATATAAAAAACAACATTTAGACAATATTCATAAAAAAATTAATAATCCTATCTCAAAAGCTTTAAAACCAATGGATATTATCCGCAGGCAAAACAATGCTTTCAAAATATTAGATACAGATTTAAATCCATATTTAAAATCCGGAGCTTCAGATTTTGACAAATTCATTGTGGAAATTTCCGCTGACAAAAAAAACTTAAAAGATATATTATCAACAAAACAATATCAAGTTCGTTTAAAAATGGAAGATAACATTGAAATTCACACCTCAGATTATTTTCGCAAATCTGTTGGTATAAAAAAACACGATGAACTTTTAAAAAAATCACAAAATGATTTGCAAGAATATATAAACCAATTACAAAATCAAATGAGTAAATTTACAGATAAAAAAATATATTCTGCAATAAATTTACAATCTTCGATAATGGAAAATATTATTGTAGAAATTAGAGATTTATTAAAAGAAACAAAAGAAAATACAATCATTTCTGCATTTGATAAAATGTCTGCAATACTTAATATAAAAAACTTTAAACCGTCATTTCGGAACAATATCACCTTAGATAAATTTTCAAAATTAACATCAGATGAATTAAAACCAATCCAAATTCCTACAGAACTTAATAAAATGTTAAAGGAAAATCATTATTTTAATATAATTAAAACCCTTGATTTTAATAAATTAGATGACAAAACCATAAAAAACATATTTTATGCCGTATCGCCTTATGACAATATAAATAATATAAAATATATAATTGACAGAATAAGACTGCTTAATATGGCAGAAAAAACAAACGGCATTGATAATTCTAAAATTTATAAAAATATAATTGCCAAAATGGAAGCTTTGTATTTAAAACTCAAAAATTTTGGTGAAAAAGAATTTTTAATGCATTGTAATCAAAATTTCGTTTCTATGTCAGAGCAAGAAATTAGAGCAAAACTTTATTATATGAATAAAATTTCAAATCGACTTGGATACCACGCACTAACCCAAGCCAACAGAAACTTTATGCGCAATTATGTGCAATACTCAAAGCTTCCGTTTAAAAAAATAGCTGAACAAATCCGACAATATCCTGAAAAATATTTTATGTAATTTTTTCATTCATATTTTGTTAACATCTATAAATAATTTTTTATAACTATTTTATATATTGTATGTTCATGATAGGGTTTGAATAGTTAGTATTGATGTGAAATTAATTCATATTTAAAAGGAGAAAACATTATGACAGAAAAACGCGTATGGTTGTTCAAGGAAGGCAATTCAAAAATGCGTGCCGAATTAGGCGGCAAAGGTGCTAACCTTGCAGAAATGACCAATTTAGGACTTCCTGTTCCACCGGGATTGACAATTACAACAGCAACCTGTATGGAATACATCAACAATGGTAACAAAATGCCTGAAGGTTTGATGGATGAAGTTAAATAT
>CAYVSD010000043.1:0-7937 GCA_964453315.1 uncultured Muribaculaceae bacterium
CCTGAGCAATTACCTATTTTCGCACCGTTAAAGCTTATTAAATCTCCTGTATAAGGAGCACTAAGTTTTAGTTTACTTGCTGTTGTAATATCTTTTACGTCTATTGTCTTTTCTGTTCCATTGTTATCAAATTTAATTTTATCATACGTTATACAATCTCTTATGTGATCTTTATCACATACCTTAGCCATTTTGAGGTTTTTGCCTAGGCCGTTTACTAAGAAATCGTAAGTAGAGTCATAAGTATCATTCAAATCCTCTGCAGTTTTGGTTAAGTTCATACCTTTAATAATTTTGGCATTGAATACTTTTTGTTGATTATCTTTAACGATACTATTAATCTTTGCAATCAAGGTTGGTATAGTCATTGCTGCTACGACGCCGATGATTGCGAGGGTGATTAACACCTCCGCTAACGTAAAGCCTTTTCTTTGTGTTTTCACTATAAATCCTTCTTAAATTTGTTGTTTTCTATATATTATTATCTATGTTACTAGATATGTCAATGCGATTATTCCAGTAAACATTATTTATAATAACAAATAATACAATTATTCTGTTCTTAATGTGGAGCTGAATATATGGATAATAAACTTTTGATTGGAAAAAAAATAAAAGAAATACGTGCTAAAAATAAGATAACTCAAGAGGCATTTAGTGCAATGATTGGTCTTAAAACATCTTCTTTAAGTAATATAGAAACAGGAAAAAGCTATCCTTCTTTGCCTACCCTTTTAAATATTATTGAAAAATTTAAAATCAAACCGGACGATTTGCTTTTTTACGATTATTTGAATGATGATCAAGACATTGAAAAGGAAATGATTGATATAATTAAAAAGCAGCCATACGAAAAGAAACAAATTTTATATAGAATTATTAAACAGTTTGCGCTATGATTATTTTGTAATATGAGCAGTACAAATATTGTAAAAGAATCAAATATAAAGCATATAGCAATAATTATGGACGGAAATCGCCGCTGGGCAAAGGAGCATAATCTTCCCAGTGCTGCAGGGCATAAAAAAGGCGTTGATTCTTTACGTGCCATAACAAGTGCTTGCGATGATTTAGGGATAAAATATCTTACGGTTTATGCTTTTTCAACAGAAAATTGGAACCGAAAAAAAGAAGAAGTTGATTTTTTAATGGATTTGGTCGCAATTACTTTAAAAAATGAGCTTGATGATATGCATAAAGAAGGGGTAAAAATATCTTTTATCGGTGATATGTCTCGTCTTTCCAAAAAATTGCAGGAAGTAACCTCAAATGCGCAGGAAAAAACTAAAAATAATAAAGGTGTTAATCTTCAAATTGCATTGAATTACGGTGCGCGTGATGAGATTACTCATGCAATGCGCTCAATTGCGGCTCAAGGTTTAAAACCTGATGAAATTACTCCTGATATTATTTCTAGAAATCTTTATACATGTGGAATTCCTGATCCTGATATTTTAATTCGTACAGGCGGAGAAAAGCGAATTTCAAATTATTTGTTATGGCAGATTGCTTATTCTGAAGTGATTGTTTGTGACGTATTTTGGCCTGAATTTGATAAAAATGAATTGATAAAATGTATCGAAGAATTTGGTAACAGGCAGCGTCGATATGGTAAATAGAGAGTTAGTGTTGAAAACGATTGTTCTTGCAAGCGGAAACCCGCATAAAGTTAAAGAAATAAATGAAATAGCAAAAGATTCCGGAATTGTATTTATACTTCCGCCAAATAGTTTTAATCCCGTTGAGGACGGTGAAACTTTTGAACAAAACTCTTTGATAAAAGCTCGTGAAGCTGCGCGAGTATCCGGACAAATTTCGCTTGCGGATGATTCAGGTTTGTGCGTTGAAGCTTTGGGGGGTGAACCGGGGATTTATTCTGCCCGTTATGCTAATACTCCCCAAGAAAGAATAGACAAGTTACTAAAAAATCTAGCTCCGTTCGGTAATAGGAGAGCCAAATTTGTTTGTGCTATGACACTTGTTAATGACAAAGGAGAAATTTTAAATCAAGTTGTCGGTGAGTGTCACGGTAAAATTGTAGAAAAACAATCCGGAACAAATGGTTTTGGCTACGATCCTGTTTTTATGCCTGACGGATATGATGTTACTATTGCCGAAATGTCCGAAAGCTTGAAAAATAAAATTTCTCACAGAAGTGTTGCGTTGAATAAAATGTTAGATTTTATTCAAAAATCCAATATCTGATGAGGGTTTATTTTGAAAAAAGCTATAATTATAATTTTAGCCCTTATTTTAGGGTCAATTTGCTGCCGCTTTTTATACGGTTTATTTATATCGAATATGAGAGCAAGAGCTCCTAAGCCTGTTCCAGAGGTTAAAGTAGAAACAATCGGAACAAAAGATATTGTCCCTGTTTTTAAATCTCCAGGAAGGGTTGAAGCAAAATATCAAGTAGGTGTTCTATCGCGTATTTCCGGATATTTGGAAAAAAGTTATTTTAAAGAAGGGGATTATGTAAAAACAGGTGATGTATTATTTTCGATTGAACCTTTAGAATATCAAAATGCATCCGATAGCGCCGGCGCTAATATTGAAAATATAAAGGCTCAGCTTGAATATGCAAATAAACAGCTTGAACGAGCAAAAGAACTTGTTAATCAGGATTATATTGCGAAGTCAAAATATGACGAAATTCTTGCAAATAGAAATGCTTTAAGGGCTCAGTTAAAATCTGCCCAAACCAGTTACAGGGATTCAAACAGAAATTTGAGTTATACAAAAATTAAATCCCCAGTTGACGGGCGTATAGGCTTTATAAACGTAACTATAGGAAATTATGTTACGCCGTCATCAGGTTCGTTAACAACAATTAATAGCACAAACCCTATGTATGTTTTGTTTTCACTTTCATCTGATGATTATAATTTTATTTCTTCAATAGATGGCAAGCAAAATCAAAACAGAAAAGTTGAATTATATTTTCAAAACGGCGAAAAGTATAAATATGACGGAATACAAGACTTTTATGATAACAAGGTAAATATAGAAACAGGTTCTGTTATACTTCGTGCAACATTTGACAATCCCGACAATAGGCTTTTGCATGGAGAATTTGTAAATGTAAAACTTAGCGCAAATAAAACTATAAATATGCCGGTTGTTCCGATTGTTGCCGTACAGGAAAATCAAGAGGGTAAATACGTATACAAATTGGATAATAATAATCTACCTCAAATAGTTTATATAAAAGTTCAAGAGTTTGATAACAATTTTTGGGCTGTAAAAGATGGGTTAAAATCTGGTGATAAAGTTATAACTGACGGTATTTTACACGTAATTCCGGGTAATCCCGTTAAAATAAAGTGATTTGATATGAAAAAAAATGAATCCAAAAATTTATTTATAAGACGTCCAAAGCTTGCAATTGTTATATCTTTAGTAATTGTATTGGCAGGTTTATTGATGATAACAGCACTCCCATTAGAGGAGTATCCTTCAATAACGCCTCCTCAGGTTGTAGTCAGCGCAACATATTCCGGTGCAAGTTCAGATGTTATTGAATCAACAATTGCTGCTCCTGTTGAAGCACAGCTTAACGGCGTTGAAGGTATGATTTATATGAGTTCAACCTCGCAAAACGGCTCATATAAGCTTACTTTATATTTTGAAGTAGGAACTGATCCTGATATGGCAGTTGTAAATGTTCAGAACCAATTGCAGCTTGTAACACCAAGATTACCCGAAGAAGTGCGCAGATATGGTTTATCTGTTAAAAAATCGACAGGTGGCCCCGGACTTTTATTAATATCAGTTACCTCTCCTCACAATTCTTACAATAATTTGTTTATATCAAATTATGCTGACATATATATAAAAGATGAATTGGCCAGAATAAAAGGTGTAGGTGAGGTTTCAGTTTTTGGTTCTTCGAGTTATTCAATGCGAATATGGCTCAATGCAGATAGAATGTCAAATTATGGCTTGAGCGCAAGTGATGTAATTTCTGCCATTCAGGCTCAAAATACGCAAACACCTGCAGGTGATCTCGGTGTAGAGCCTATGAGTGATAAACAGCTTATTAAAATAACAATGCGTACAAAAGGAAGGTTAAAAGATGAAAGTGAATTTGAAAATATTGTTTTAAAATCGTTATCTAATGGTCAAAGTGTTAAATTAAAAGATGTAGCAAGAGTGGATTTGGGGGCTGAAAATTATTCGTTCTTTTCAAGAATTAGCGGCAGCAATGCGGTTATTATAACTGTTAGTCAGCTTCCTGAGGCTAATGCAATTGATTTATCCAATAAAGTACAAAAAAGATTGAAAGAGTTGAGTAAAAATTTCCCCAAAGACATTGAATATAAAATTCAGCATGATGAAACAGAGTTTGTACGGGAATCAATAAAAGAAGTAATTGACGCTGTTGTGCTTGCAATTATTTTAGTTTCATTAGTTACATATCTGTTTTTGGGTTCTGTGAGGGCAGCTTTTATCCCGTTTTGTGCAATACCTGTTTCATTAATGGGTGTATTTATATTTATGCGTTTTTTCGGCTTTTCAATTAATTTATTAATTCTTTTTGCGCTTGTTTTGGCTGTAGGTTTGGTGGTTGACGATGCAATCGTTGTGTTGGAGAATACACAGCGCCACATTCAAGAAGGTAAAAATCAAATTGAAGCAACAGAAATAACTATGAAAGAAGTTTTTGGAGCGGTTGTTGCGACTTCACTTGTTTTAATGGCGGTGTTTGTGCCGGTATCATTTATGGGAGGTATAACAGGCCGAATGTTTCGACAATTCGCATTATGTATATCTTCTTCAATTGCTCTTTCAACAGTTGTGGCGCTTACTTTAGCTCCGGCTCTTTGTTCGGTAATACTTAAAGAAGAAAACAATAATAAGCATACTTTTATCGAAAAATTTAATATATGGTTTGAAAAAATAAAAGAAAAGTATTTATATTTTACGAAAATCTTTATTCATTCTTATAAGTTGACTATTATATCATTTCTTTCATTGTCTTTAATAATTGTCATATTATTTATTTTAATACCGGGCGGTTTTTTACCAAGTGAAGATAGAGGCGCTATATTTACACAAATTCAGCTGCCTGACGGATCTTCTGCTTCTCGCACAGATGAAGTTGCTAAAGAAGTAGAAAAAGGTCTTTTAAATATTAAAGGAGTAAAAGATACGATTTCTCTTATCGGCATGAATGGGGAAAACACGGCATTTATAGTTTCGGATTTTCATCCTTGGCATAAGAGAAAAACCGGTGAAGAATCCGCAAATGGAATTATAAAAAAAATAAACAGTAAGTATATGAACTATCCTTCTGCAACTATTGCGACATTTTCCCCTCCTGCAATTTCCGGTTTGGGAATGTTTGGCGGTTTTGAATATCAACTGCTTGATAAGGGTGAAAGAACTCCTGCCGAATTTTATAAAGAGGCTGTAAAATTAATACAACAAGCGATAAGCAATCCTAAATTATCAATGTTATACACATCATATAGTGCAAATTTACCTCAAATTTTATTGGATGTTGATATTGATAAAGCTTTGGCTCAAAACGTTGATATCAATCAAATTTATAACACTATTTCTGCGTATTTTGCAAAAGCTTATGTAAATGATTTTAATAAATATGGCAGAGTATATCGTGTTTTTGTTCAAGGTGATTCAGAATATAGAAAAAATATCAGTGATTTAAGCAAAATTGATGTCAAAAGTCGTTCAGGACAAATGGTTCCGTTATCAACAGTAATTAAAACAAAAAATATTGTCGGTCCGTATTCAAGAACAAGATTTAATATGTATCCTTCAATAACGATAAACGGAAGCACGCGCGGTAATGTTAGTACCGGTGAAGGCTTAAAAATTATGGAAAACCTTTCACAAAAAAGCTTACCTAAAGATATGGGGTTTGAGTGGTCCGGAACTTCGCTGCAAGAAAAACTTTCAAGCGGTCAAATTATCCCTATATTGTTGATGTCACTAATCTTTGTTTATCTATTTTTAGTGGGGCTTTATGAAAGTTGGTTTTTACCTGTATCAGTTTTGTTAATTACCCCAATATCAATATTTGGAGCATTATTTTTGCAATATATATTTGGTTATGCATTAGATATTTATTCTCAAATAGGATTGGTAATGCTTGTTGGTTTGAGTGCAAAGCAGGCCATATTAATTGTTGAATTTGCTAAAGATGCTCATAACGCAGGACTAGGTATTAAAGAATCTGCAATTCAAGCCGCAGATCTAAGATTTCGTGCTGTTATGATGACAAATATATCATTTCTGCTTGGTTTAATTCCGCTTGTCGTTGCCTCAGGTGCCGGTGCTGCTTCAAGACATTCGGTAGGAACTACGGTTTTTGGCGGGATGATTGCCGTAAGTTTTCTTGGGACTTTTCTTGTGCCTGCATTTTTTGTCTTAATCGAAGAATTCAAGTTGTTGTTAACAAGTAAATTGAGAGAGTTTTCTAATGGTTAAAATAATCTTTTCTGTACTGTTATCTTTTTGTATCATTTCTTGTGCTCAAGCAAGTGAAATCAATAATATCATTGATGAAATAGAATTTCCGAAACCTGATAAGGTTGGTCCATTTTATAAAAATAATGATATAGTAATATCCGGTTCTGTCGAAAAAGACATTGAGATGAACTTGAGTAATTGTATCAAGATTGCGTTGGGTAATAATCCTGAAATAAATGCCGCTTTTCAGGAAATTTTAGCTGCAGACTCTCGCATAAAACAAATTTGGGCAAACTTTTTCCCGACATTTTCTTGGCAGACAAGTTATACCAGAATAAGACAACTTCAATTATCAGATGCTTTAGGTACAAATTTACAATTTAATTATTATTTGCTTGGGCAAATCAGTTTGCAGCAAATGCTTTATGATTTTGGGGTTACGCAAAATCAGGCTACAATAAGAAGGTTGGATTATGAAGGCTACAAAAAAAGTTTTGAAGCTGTAGTTAATGATGTTATTTATAGGACTAAAGACGCTTATTATAATGTTATTTATGCCTATGAAAATTTAGATGTAGCTCTTGATACTGTTGAAAAATTCCAAATGTTTTATAATCAGGCAAAAGCTTTTTATGTTTCGGGAATGAATCCAAAAGTCGATGTTACAATCGCTCAGTCCGAATTAAGTAATGCGAAATTACAGCTTATACAAGCGCAAAATGGCATTAATCTTGCAATTGCTCGTTTAAATAACGTTATGGGAGTCCCGTATATCGAAAAATATAAGATAAATGATAAATTAAAATTTAATCCTGTTGATATAAATTTTGAAAAATCAATAGAAATTGCTCGTGATGCAAGACCGGAACTTAAACTTGCGGAAATAAAAGTCGAAAATGCACGACAAAATGTACAGCTTATGAAAAAAGCGTTTTATCCTACTTTAAGTATAGAAGGTCAATATCAAAAGGGTGGTAAGCATTGGACTTCAAACGACGGTTTTAATATAGGCGGTTTTTTAATTTTCCCCGGAATTAATGTTATGTTAATCCGTAATGAAATTAAAGAAGCAAAGTATCTTTATGATAAAGAATTAGCAAATGCACGAGTTACACAGAATTCAATATACTTAGAAATTCAAAATGCATACTTGAAATTAGAAGAAAAAAGAAATCAATTACCTGTGGCTATGTTGCAGCAGAAACAAGCAAAAGAAAACTATGAGCTTTCTTTTGGAAGATATAAAGTAGGCGAGGCTTCTCCAATTGAATTGAAAAATGCACAATCAACACTTGAGGATTCAAATTTGACATATTATAAAGCGCTATATGAATATAATTCTGCTAAAGCCCAATTAGAAAAAGCTATTGGTCAAAATATCAATGAACGCAAGGATTGTATTGATTTTAATAAATGATTAAGTTTTGTAAATTATGATTAAAATAAAAAAGCAATTTTTTTACTAATAAATACTTTATATATATGTAAGATATAAGAGAGAA
>CAYVSD010000043.1:7954-15806 GCA_964453315.1 uncultured Muribaculaceae bacterium
TGGCTACTACAGCATTTGGAACAATGGTAAGACCAACAACAACCAGAAAAAAACAAGTTAAGGAATTTAGTTATTTTGATAATCATGATAGAAGAATGAGATTCAATAATTCTAAAGATCCGATATATTATATTTTTGATTGTATTGAAAATCGACCGATTAAAATTTTAGCAAAAGAATTTGTAAAAGATTCAGTATATGATATTATGAATTTTGTATCAAGAGTTGTAAATCAATAGGAAATTAGGAAATAATATTAGCGGCTTAGTAAATAAGCCGCTTTTTATTATTAAAAAATAATTGTTTGAGGGTAAATTTCTTCAACATAGTTTTCCCAATCTTTATAATTAAAAAATCCGATAGCAAATTCGGCTTGGTTTTCTCCAATTTGCTGAGCGCCGATTACAGGTATTGGAGGCCCGGCAGGAGTAGTTCTTGCAGGGTTTTTCGGATTTGAAATTATCCCGATACTTCTTAATATGGTTATAGATAAAGAATTTTTATAAACTTCGTATTCTGTCAATCCTTTTGTAACAATTCCGCAACCGTTTGCCCATACAAATCGCTGCATTGGAGCGGTATTTGTTTTCGCTTCATATCCGCGCTCGGTCGGAAGATTTCTTCTAATATTATATTCTGTATCAAACCTACGTTTAATAAGCACATTCATATCTTCTGAATATGTCTCTTTAACGGGTTTATCAAAATTAAATTTTACCTGCCAAAGTTTATTTGTAAGCAAGTTATTCCATTTTATTTTGAAATTTAAAAGTCTTGATTTTTTATTTAAGAAAATATTAACGTTAAAAAATGTCGTTAATAGTTTAATTTCAGCTCTTAAAGGACCGTCTGAAACAATATGTGCACTCTTTATTTGTGCAATTTCTCCACTATCATTTAAATCAGGAGCATAATTATATGTATCGCCTAAATCATTGTATCGTACAAATTCTATAAAGTTTTCGTAGTATTTATTACCATCATATAAATTTAATTTGCCGTTTTTTATTTCAAAATTTAAATGTAAATTGCTGATTTTGCAATCAGTGACAAATAAATCAGTTTTATCATTTGTTGCATTAAATTCTTTAAGTTGAGTATAAATATATGTATAATCTTCTGTAACAGGAATTTTAGATGTATCGTATAACAAATTATCAGGAAATCCTTTGCGTTTATAAATAATTTGAGTATTTGCGTCAATTTTGTCACTTTCATATTCTAAAATTTTATATTTATTCTCATAATTAAATGAGATTGCCGTATTTTTTTCTTGTTCTTGTTTTATTTCATTAATAATTGTATTTGCTATCTGTAGTATCTGTTTGTATCTTATTTCACATTGAGAATGAACATCATCGGTTGAACAGCCGCAAATACTGTCATGCGCTTGATTTTGAAGTAATAATTTATATGCATATTCAATAGCAGATGCATATTGATTACCAAAATTATTTTGAATTTTATTTGCAAGGTCCAGTTTATAAGAACACAAAGTATTAAGCTGTTTTAATTTTGTCCTTGCGCTGTAACAGCCTGGCAATATAAATGTGCTTGAATTATCACGAAGCTCATCATCAAATTTAGTTTTAAATTTTACTTTTTCAAAGTATTCAAAAGGAGAACCTAAGTGAATTTTGTAATCGTCTAATAATTCATTAACTTGTTTAATTTGGTCTGCTATGTCAAGAGGGACTCCAAGATGATCGGCTCCTATTGGTAGAAGCAGAATATCTGAGGATTTTTTAGCAATTTTATCCAAATTAGATTTTAAAAAATCTGCTTTTTCTATGATAGATTTTTTTGATGAAAAAACATCCATAAAATATCCGCGCACAAGATTCACGGTGTTTACACCATTAAAAATAAATTCTGAAGGTAAATTTCCTACTCCGCGCCATACAATTGCCTTATTAATACCAAATTCTTGTAATATTAGCGGAACATTTTTACTGTGGCCAAAAGTATCTGAAAAATATCCGATAAAATCCTCACATCCAAATTCTTTTGCAATTTTTAGTCCGATTTCTAAATTTTTTCTGAAACATATCCCGTCAGTTAAAAATTCATCGACCAAACAATAAAATGGGCCGATAAAAAGCTTTTTACGACTGATTAAATCTCTAATATTTACTTCTTGTTCGGGGCGAAGTTCAAGATAGTCTTGCAAAGCACACACTTGTCCGTCAAAATAAAATGAAGGTATTTTATCTAAATTTAGCATTTCAATAATATTATCAAATACTTTTAGAAGTCTTAATCTAAATATTTCATATTCTCTATACCATTCTCTATCCCAATGTGTATGCAAATATGCAATAACTTCTTTCTTTTTGTTTGCCATAAAATACCTCTTAATTTTTAATAGTAGCATTTATATGTTGAGTGGTCTAATTGTTAAGATTAGACAGTATGCGGATAAATTTTTAAAATGACCACCTTATTATTTTGTTGAGAGATGAGGTGATATATGAGAAAAATATTTTTGATTTTAAGTTTGATTATGTTTGGGACTTGTGCAAACTGCGATGTAATAAGGTATTATAATACTAAAAAAACTCCTGCAAAAACAGAAGTTAATGTTGCAAACGAGAATAATAATGTTTATTCTGATGATCTTAATATAGTTGAGCGTGGAATATTTGGCCGCATTTATCCTACGGATGCTACTGATATGCGACTTAACAGAATTGAACGCAGAATGTTTAATCGTATTTATCCGTCAATGTCAACCGCTCAAAGAATGAATAATATAATGGCAAATTATGAAGGTGGTACAGGTTACTGTGGAAATATGAATATGAGTCTAAAAGACAGATTGATAAATTCTTTTATCGGCCAGCCAACGGGATTTACACCGCCTATTTATCCGTCACCTTATGTAAACTCATACGGTCCTTCCTATACGAGTGGTACATACGGCACAAACGGGTGGCGGTATAAAAATATTACAAGGCCTATGATGAGTGGCGCGGGAATTCACATTTTAGACTAATGTAAAAATTTTATAAAGAGATAATAATGTTTTTATTTTAATGATAATATGTATTAGTAACGATTTGTAGAGAGGTACACGTATGTGCGGAATAGTTGGGTATGTAGGTAATAAACCTGTTCTTGATATATTACTTGATGGATTAGAACAACTTGAATATAGAGGATATGATTCCTCAGGTATCGCTGTAAAAAGCGATGATAAAATAAAAGTTTATAAAGCTGTTGGTAAACTGAAAGCTTTGCGAGATGAATTGAGCTCTCATAAAGAAGAAATTGCAAATTCTACTACAGGAATCGGTCACATTCGTTGGGCGACTCATGGCGCACCTACAGTTGTTAATGCACACCCGCACACTTGTAATTGCGGCAGCTTAGTGCTTGTTCACAACGGTATTATTGAAAATTACAAGGAACTACGTGCAAAGTTAGAAGCAAAAGGGTGTAAATTCCGTTCACAAACAGATACCGAATCAGTTGCTCATTTGGTTGCCCAAAAATTTGAACAGACTAAGGATTTAACCAAAGCAGTTGCTCTTGCGGCTAAAGAGCTTGAAGGCGCTTTTGCATTGGTAGTTATGCACAATGATGAACCTAATAAACTTGTAGTTACTAAGAGAAATGCTCCGCTTGTTATAGGTGTTGCACCTGACGAATTTTATGCTGCATCTGATATACCTGCTTTTATTAAACATACAAATCGTGCAGTTTATTTGGCAGATAATCAAATTGCGACATTAACTAAATCTTCAATGGAGATAATTGATCAAGAAGGAAATAGAGTTGAACCTAAGATTGAAACTTTGCCTTGGGAACCTGTGGCGCTCAGCAAAATGGGTTATAAACATTTTATGCTTAAAGAAATTCATGAACAACCTGATGTAATTAGAAATATTTTAGTTGATAAGCTTCACACTCCGGAAGATCCTGTAAATCTTGAAGAAGTAAAACTCACAAAAGATACTCTTAAAGATTTGAATCGTATTCAGATTATCGCTTGCGGAACTTCTCTTCATGCCGCAATGATAGGTAAGTATATTATTGAAGATTTTTGCGGAATTCCTGTTGATATTGAAGCTTCAAGTGAATATATTTATCGTAAAACTGTTACTGACGCTAAAACTCTTGTTATTGGTGTTTCACAATCCGGTGAGACAGCGGATACTTTAACAGCAATCAAGCAGTCTAAAGCGCGCGGATCGCATATTTTAATTATTACTAATCGTCCTGATAGTGCTATGGCACGTGAAGCAGACAGTTTATTATCTGTAAATGCAGGTATTGAAGTTTCAGTTGCGGCGACAAAGTCTTATATTGCGCAACTTACATCTTTTTACCTTTTGGCAATATATATGGCTGAAATTAAAGGTACTGTGCCGTCTGAAAAATTACTTGAATTAAAACATGAAATGCTTGTTTTGCCTCAAAAAATTGAGCAAATACTTTCTAATAAAGAAGATATTAAAAATTGTGCAAGAAAATACTCTAATACGAGGGATTTCATATATATTGCAAGGGGTATAAATTACCCGACTGCTCTTGAAGGAGCATTGAAATTAAAAGAAATAAGTTATATAAATGCGACCGGCTATCCAGCAGGAGAATTAAAACATGGCCCAATAGCAATGCTTGATGATACAATGCCTGTTTTATCTATTTTGATGAAGGGTAGTGTGTATGAAAAACTACTCTCAAATAGTGAAGAAGCCAAAGCTCGAAATGCAAGAATGATTGCTTTAACAAATTCTCAAGATAAAAAATTGGAAGATTTATTCGATAATATAATCAGAGTTCCTGAGATTGATGAATTTTTCTCTCCAATAATATCAATTGTTCCACTTCAACTTATTGCATATTATATTGCCGAATTTTTGGGTAAAGACGTTGACCAGCCTAGAAATTTGGCTAAATCTGTGACGGTGGAATAACGTGAGTAAAGTTTTATCAGAAGTTATTTTGATGCCTAAAAATGGCAATTTTTCTTTGAAAAATATCGAAACGTTTTTGTCTGGGCGCTATGAAGACATAGTGCGTTGGGCTATCGTAGAAGATGAAGGGGAAAATGTTAAAATAAATGTTTCATATAGATTAAATTAATCTTCTGATACTATTTTAGCGCCTTGTTCTTCAATATTGTAAGTTTTAATTATTGATTTAATATTTTGATTTTCCCACGTTTCTTTGATAATTGATTTAATTTTATCAAGATTATTTTTTTCAGAAATAACAAGGATAGAAGAGCCGGCACCACTAATTACACAGCCTAAAACGTCTTCTATATGACGCAAATTATCCATTATATCTTCAAGTCCTTGTATAAGTTTTATTCTATATGGCTGATGTAATCTGTCCTGAAGTGCAAGTTTCATAAGCTCGGAGTCTTTTGTATTTATTGCGTGAATAAACATTCCAAGTCTTTTTGTATTAAAAATTGCGTCTTTCATAGGAACTTCTGCAGGTAGAACAGAACGAGCAATATCAGTAGAAAGTTCAAAGTCCGGAATACAAACAGTGAGAGCCCATTCTTCAGGCCAATTCAATTTTCTATATATAACAGAACCGTCATCTTCCTGAGAAGCAATAACAAGTCCGCCAATAATTGCAGGAGTAATGTTATCAGGATGTCCTTCAAGTTCGCATGCTATAGATAATATAGCTGCTTCATCGGCAGGCCTGCCCAAAAGTTCATTTGCGGCAATCAATGCTCCGACTACAACTGAAGAGCTGCTGCCAAGCCCACGTGCAACAGGAATTTGAGATCTTATTGTAATCTTTAATTCTCCCGGAGTTTGCCCAATCGAATTATATAAAAGCTCAATGGCTTTATAAGCAAGACTGTTTTCGTCAAGTGGTATATGCTCTAATGACATTGCGCTAACAGCTTCACTTTCTGATATTACGTTTATTTCAACACCTGTTCCCGGCAATACTGTTTCTTCTACCGTAATTGTATTATATAAAGGCAAAGCTAAACCCATACAATCAAAACCTGGGCCTAAGTTTGCTGATGTTGCCGGTACTTTTACACTTACTTTCATGTTTACCTCTTGACGCTATAATACAACAAACATAATAATTTGCACCTATATTATAAGTTATTTAAACTATTTTGAAACATTGTAAATAACCTGTATAATTAGACTATGTACGACTTTCACCCTTATTTTACTAACGACGGCTCTGTGGGCTTATATAATACTAGCTATAATGATATCTATCATAGCGCAACAGGTGCTCTAACAGAAGCCATGGAAAAGTTTATTTTTCCTGTAGACTTTGATTTGTTACTTAAAAAAGACAAAATAAATATTTTAGATATTTGTTATGGAATCGGATATAATACAAAAAGTTTTTTAAATTTTTTGTATGAAAAATTTTTCAGAAAAAGTTACTTCATGCGCTACTACTACGAAACGATATATACCAATAATATATGGCATGGCGGTAAAGGTAACGTATCGATATATGGCGATAATATTTTTAGCAAAATTTCTATAGATACTGTAGATAATGATGAAATTTTATTTTTTATTTCGCCTTTTTTAAAAACAGGTGTAAAAACATTTTCAAATAATGATATTGATTTTGATTATCCGAATATAGATAAATTTTTGCAAGATAAAGGAACTAATATTGTACCAAAAATTAATGAGTTAATAAATTTTCTGATTTTAGATAAAATCGCCCAATTTTTGCCTAAATTTACGGATAATACTGTATTTAACGATATATTATCTGATAAAGCGTACAATAAATTTTTAGAGGGCAAAATAAAGGGTTTATATCAAAATTTATACAAATCTGATGATAAATCTACCTTTGGAAGTGCTAAATGGCTCAATTTACATAATATATATTATAAGTATCTATCGAAGCATTATAAAAATGACTTAAAAGCCTATAAATTACAAGATATAAATTTTCGTCCTCATGTAGCAGATGCAAGAGAATTTATTAAAAATACAAAAAAGAGTTATGATTTGATATTTTTAGATGCATTTACTCCGTCAAAGTGTCCTTGTTTGTGGTCATTGGAGTTTTTTAAAGAGTTATTTAATCATTTGAATGAAGACGGAATGCTTTTAACTTATTCTATGGCAGCGCCCGTGAGAAATGCTATGACGCTTGCCGGTTTTTGTGTTGGAAATAATTTCAATCCTCGTACTAAAAAAAATATTGGCACAATAGCTGCTAAAAATTCGGCACTTTTGAAATACCCCCTCTCAGAATTCGATTTTGGGCTTTTAAAAACTAAATCGGGTATTGTTTATAGGGATGAAAATTTAATGAGCCAAAATGAGGCTATTATCGAGGCGCGAAATCTTGAGGTAAAAAATTCTAATTTGATATCAAGTTCTCAGTATAAAAAGTCTAAATTGTTATAAGTATATATCGCTACGTAATGTTTTATAAATTAATTTTCGTTTTCGATTCTTTTTAGTTGAATTTCATAACCTAAAAGTTTTGCAAAAAATTCCACATCATCAAAACGAATAGTGCCGGTGCTCATTTTACGGGATAAACCGTCAAGTGTGTATTTTTTATTGCTATTTTCAGTTGCTAATTGTGCTAATTTTTTTAGTGTTATACATTCTTTTGCCAATAATATTTTTACAAACTCTCTGCCACTCATGTTAAATCCTTGTTATATATCTCAAATTATTGCGTATATTGACAATTATTATCAAATAGTTTATAATATTTGTATATAAAGCCTATTAATATTTACTAATGCCAATATTTACTTAACAAAAGGGAGGATGAACATGATTAACAAACGAGGATTTACCTTAGCAGAGGGTTCTACGCACATAAACATGCTACAAAAGGTTGGTAACGGGTTTACGCTTGCAGAAGT
>CAYVSD010000044.1:0-5247 GCA_964453315.1 uncultured Muribaculaceae bacterium
TTATTGCTCTTCAGGCAGAAATATCGGGAAAGTTTACGGAGGCGAAAGCCACAGAGGTAAAGGAAGAAACTCAAAAACCCCTCGAACAAATAATTGCATAGATGTATTGCCTGATTCTCAATCAATAATTCATCTGTGCAAAATAACGGGTTGGCAGTATTCGGAAATCGGGAAAATGTCCATTCCCCAAATCGCATACTGGTGCAAAGAGGCTATTAAGTACACGAATAATCAAAATCAGGAATTAGAAGAACAATGCTCGACACTATGATGAAAGTATCATTAACTCTTGTAGCCATCGACAAAATGTCGAGGGTTATTCGTGATGCCGTTTCAAAGTCAGAAACGGAGTTTGATAAACTTCAAAGGAAAATAAATCAAACATCAGAGCGATTAGATAAGCTCGGTCAAAATATGGCAAAGGTCGGTGCAGGTTTAACTGCTGTCGGCACAGGAATTGCGTATAAACTCGGAATAACGGAAGCGATCCCGGAAGCCATTGCATTGGAACATCAATTAAGAGAATTGGGGAATGTCGGTCAATTATCCGCAGAACAATTAAAAGAAATGGATGAGCGACTTGGCTCAATTTCAAGATATACAAACCAAATGCGTGGTGAAATTGCAGAAGGTTTAAATGTTTTAGTTGCATCAGGTATTGATCCGACTGCCGCACTTGACTATATGAATGTAATCGGTCGAACCGCAACAGCGGCACAAGCAGAAATCGTTGATATTTCAAAAACCGCATTCTCTGTTACTGATAACTTAAAAGTCAATGTAAATGACCTCGCTAAAACAATGGATATTTTGGCACAAGCAGGAAAAGAGGGCAGATTTGAATTAAAAGATATGTCTGCCGCATTCCCAAGTTTGACCGCAGGAGCAAGTATGCTCGGTATGAGAGGTGTGCCGGCTGTTGCTGAATTAGGTGCGGCACTTCAAGTTGCAATGAAAGGTGCAGGATCAGCTCCCGAAGCGGCAACAAATTTTGAAAGTTTCTTGCAAGCTATAACTTCACCAATGGCAGTTAATCGGTTTAAAGAATTATATGGTGTAAATCTTCCGGCATTCTTAAATCAGGTTATTTCAGAAAATAAAGATCCGATTGAAGAGATGGTTGTTTTAATCAACCAGTTAACAGGCGGAGATGTATTTAAGGTTTCGGAAATATTCAGGAATAAAACGGACTTGAACTTCCTTAAACCAATGATGCAAAACTTGGATGAATATCGAAGAATTAAAGCATCGGCTCTCGGTGCAGATGGCATTATGGATCTGGACTTTAACCACATGTTGGAAACAACATCAGAGCAATTCAAACTCTTAAAAATCAATATGAAAGAGTTGGTGTTCCCTCATTTACATAAACCAATTGAGAAAATAAACGAGTTGCTGACGAAGATAAATAAACATCCGATTTTACAAAAAGGAATCTTCTCTGCAATTATAGGAACGATCGGTGTCGGATTAGTTCTCACTACACTTGGAACTGCCACGATGCTTGTCGGAAAACTTGTTAAAGGTTACGGCACGTTTTTAGGTTATGCAAGAGATTTAACTCCTGTTTTAGTTCAGAATTCAATAAAATTACTTGAATTTTTAGGATTGAACACAACCGCTCACAACCTTACTTTTGGCAGAAAAATTATGCAAGCCGGAAACCCTCTTGGCTTGGATATGAAAAACTTTTCACTTGGAAATGGTTTAATGGCAGACATTCGCAGAATAGATAATAATTTGCGTGAAGGGATAATTAAAGGCTTTAAAGAACTGCCTGCAAATATATCAAAGTCAGGTGTTGCTCTTAAGGATTGGACTGTTACTTCAATCAGGGCAATTCCTGCTAATTTTACAAGAGGTTTAATTGCGTTCAAAAACGGTTTTCTTGGCATACCGGGAATGATTAGTAAGGCAATTATGGCTTTCAGAGCATTTTCAGTTACACTTCTTACTTCCCCGATTAGTTGGATTGCTCTTGCAATTGGAGCTGTTGTATTTGTGATTTATAAGTATTGGAAACCTATAACGGCATTTTTCAGAGGTTTATGGAACGGATTAAAAGAGGGACTACAACCTTTAATGCCTTTATTTAAAAGATTAGCTGTTGCTCTTGAGCCTGTTCTTAAACCTATAAAAGCAATAATTAACTGGTTTAAGAAACTCATCAAGCCAGTCGAGGACACAGGCGGTAAAGCAGAATCAATGGGATTGAAGTTCGGAAAAGCAATCGCAAGTGTTATTGTGAAACTTGTCGAACTCGTTACCAAAGCGGCAGAGTTTGGCAGAAAAATCGGAGATATGCTCGCAGGTGGTATTATTTCTAAATTCGCCAAAGTTAAAGAAGCAATAGGGAAAATGACTCAAATTATTAGAGATCACCTTCCACATTCTCCTGCGAAGACCGGCCCACTCAAAGACCTGAATAAATTAAAAATTATTGAAACAATAGTTTCAACAATGAAACCGGCTCCGCTTGTAAACGCAATGAATAAGAATTTAGGACTTATGATTGGCGGTATTAAAGGAAATATTGGAAGAGTCGGAATCGGAGGCGGTTCATCTTTTGTTGTTAATTATTCCCCGACAATATCAATGCCGTCAGGAACAACAAAGGATGAATTTTCACAACTTCTAAAAAGGCACAAAGACGAAGTTGTGGCAATTCTAAAAAGAGAATTTGAACGAAAAGAGAGGTTGGCTTACTGATGTTTGCACAACTTGGCGATATTCAATTTGATTTAATAACATACTTTGACGGAATCAATGACACCATAACTTACAATTACGCTGAACACGAGCGAATCAATAACAAAACACTCTTACAGTTCTTGGGCGAGAACTTGCAAGAATTCACAATTAAATTAAATCTACATTCATCTTTTTGTGTGCCGGAAGAGGAAATCTTAAAAATAAGAACGGAAGCCAAACTTGGAAAACCGCTCAAATTCATAAAAGGGAATGGCGAATATGTCGGAGCGTTCGTTATCTCACAAATACAAAAAACAACAGAACAAACAAGTCCTGAAGGTGATTTAATTGCAATTCAGGTCGAACTTCAACTAAAGGAATACGCAGGGAAAATACCTGAAGACGAAGAAGAACAACAGGGATTAAAGAAAAAAGAATGACGGAATATTACTCATACATTACAAAAGACGGAGACAGGTGGGATTTAATCGCTAATAAGTTTTATAAAAATCCCTCAAAATATGAACCAATTATAAAAGCTAATCCCGATGTGCCTATCACCCCAATTTTAGATTCAGGAATACATTTAAGAATTCCTGTCTTGGAGGATTCAGAGACTATCAAATTTACATTACCCCCATGGAAAGAATAAATGCTAACACCAATTTTTAAATTAGAATATAACCATAAAAACATCACAGAAGACGTTTCGGATTATGTCGTAACGATTGAATATTCCGACTACGAACAGGGACAAAGTGATGAAATAACAATTACCTTTGAAGATGCAGAGGGCTTATGGAATGGTGCTTGGATTCCATCTAAAGGTGATGCTCTGCGTTTGTATATCGGTTATGTCGGATCAAAATTATTAAATTGCGGAATATTTGAAATTGATGAGATTGAATATAATTCCCCACCTGACACTTTAATTGTAAAAGCACTTGCGACAGGGATTAAAAAAGCATTCCGTCAGCCAAATTCTGTCGGATACGAGAATAAAACCTTAAAACAAATCGCAAATGAAATTGCAAGAAAACACGAATTAACTCTTGTCGGAGATATTGAGGACATTAAGGTTGAAAGAATCACTCAAAATCAAGAGAGGGATTTATCATTCCTGAAAAGGTTATCCGAGCAATATGGATATATTTTCAAAATTGCTGAAGATAAACTTGTCTTTTATAAATCTGAAAAGTTAATCTCTGCTGATTCTGCGAAGATTATCTATAAATCGGATTTATCAAGTATAAGGCTGACAGAAAAAACAAGCCACGCATATAAATCTGTTTCTGTAGCATATAGAAATCCAAAGACAGGCAAAGATGTAACAGCGACTGCTAAAAATCCGAATTGTGTCAAAGGTGATACTCTTAAACTCTCTGTCAGAGCAGAGAATAAACAACAGGCTCTTTTACAGGCAAAGGCGGCACTTGCTAAAGGTAACTACACCATTGAAGGCTCTTTATCAATGCCGGGAAATCCTTATTTAGTCGCAGGATTAAATGCTGAACTTAAAGATCTTGGTTATTTTTCAGGAAAATACCACATAACCGAAGCTCACCACATAATTGATAAAACTTCAGGGTATGCAACAAGTTTGGAGGTTAAATCGTGTTAAGGTTTGGAACTGTAACATCTATAAATCCTTTGACCGCAAGAGCAAGAGTCCAATTCGCAGAAGACGGAATGAATTCATATTGGCTCGCAGTCCTGCAAAATAAAACATTCAAAGACAAGTTTTATTCTATGCCGGCAGTTGGTGAACAAGTCGCTTGTCTTATGGATCAAAATTCAGAAGATGGAGTAATTTTAGGAGCAATTTATACAACTGAAGATACTCCGATTATTGAAACAGAAAAGCAAGTTTCCGCAAACTTTGAAGACGGCACTTTTGCGAATGTTGATAAAGAAACTCAAACCCTCACACTCTCATTCCCCAATATACATTTAATCGGAAATATCACCCACGAGGGAACACTTTCAAACACAGACGGAATAACATCTCAAGCTGACATTACAGATAAAACATCATCAATGCAAGCAATGAGAGATATTTATAACGATCATAAACACACAGGAAATCAGGGAAGTCCAACATCTGCACCTGATAAAGGAATGTAATGACAAACTTAAATGAAATAACTTATGTTGATTGGCAATGTAAACTCAACGGAATCGGCGGTGTCGCAGAGGGCGTTGAGGATATTAACCAATGCATCGCAATAATTTTACAAACTCAAAAAGGCTCTGATCCGCACAGACCAACATTCGGTTCAGACATCATTAAATATGTGGACTACCCGATAAATATAGCGAAAGCAAACATTATCAGAGAAACAATAGATGCAATTAATCTGTGGGAAACAAGAGTAAAAGTAAATAAAACAGAAGTTGAAATCAACGGTTCAACCATTCTCATAAAAGTTGAATGGACATTGGCTAAAGGTAAAACTTCAGGATCTGTGGAGGTTACATTATGACAAAACTACCTGAGCCGAATTTTATTGATAGAGATCCCGATATTATTACAAAAGAGTGGATTGAAAAGTTAGA
>CAYVSD010000044.1:5257-15553 GCA_964453315.1 uncultured Muribaculaceae bacterium
GAAGAGAAATCCGGGAAGGTTTTACAACCTGCTCAAATTGAAAGGTTGATGATTGATGTCGGAGCATACAGAGAAACTGTTTTAAGAATGGAAATTCAAGAAACAGCCAAGAAAAACCTTTTAAGTTATGCACCTCTTGATATTCTTAAACACATTGGCGAGCCTTTAGGTGTTGAACAATTAGTTGCAAGCTGTTCTGTAACAACACTTAAATTTAGTCTTGAAAACGCACTCGACTTTGATTTTACGATTCAAAAAGGAACTGAAGTCGAGACAAAAGACGGACTGTTTGTATTTCAAACAGATCAAGATGTAATCATTTATGCAGGTAGCAAAGATGCGACCGTAAAAGCAACTTGTGAAACAGCAGGTGCGGCATCGAATAATTATATTCTCGGATCAATAAACAATTTAATTACACCTTTGAGTTATATCTCAAAAGTTGAAAACACAACCATTTCATCGGGCGGTGCAGATGATGAGGAAGCTGACAATTTAAGAGATAGAATCAGACAAGCTCCCGAAAAATTCTCCAACGCAGGGAGTCGTGGTGCATATCGCTATCACACATTATCTGCACATCAGTCAATAATTGATGTCGCAATAACTTCACCGTCTCCGGGCGTGGTTAATATTTATCCTTTAACTGATGATGGAAACCCATCACAGGAAGTTTTGGAAATTGTATTAAAATATTTGTCTGATGATAAAATAAGACCTTTAACAGATTATGTCCAAGTGCTATCCCCTGTAAAACACGATTTTAATATCAGAGCAACTATTTATTTATACAAAGATGCCGATGAAACGAGTGTTTTGACAACTATAAATTCAAAGTTGGCAGAATATAAAAATCAACTGTCTGCAAAACTTGGAAAAAGCGTTATTAAAACGCAAATAATATCCATTTTGAACAGCGTTTATGGAGTTTTCAAAGTCGTGGTTGATATTCCTGATGACATAGAACTTCAGGAAAATGAATGGGCGAATTTAACTAATTTTGAAATAACGGTTGGAGGTTATGCTAATGAGTAAGTCTCTTGCACCTATAAATGACATTAATTTAAAAATATTTGATGAGATTTGCGAGGAACGATTCAAAAACATTGATTTGGAATGTATTTTAATCTCAATAATCGACAATGTTCCTGCCGATGCTCTGCCGCATTTAGCTGAACAATATCACATAACAGGGAATGAAGGTTGGATTCAGGCTTTAAGTGATACTGAAAAAAGAAACCTTATCAAATCATCAATAAAAATGCACCGTTATAAAGGTACAAAATTCGCTATTGAAGAGATTTTCAAAACATTAAATATTGTCGGGAATGTTGAAGAGTGGTTTAACTACGGCGGACAACCATATTATTTCAAAGTAATTTTACAGATTTTTAACAGATCAATTAATGAAGAAACCGAAAACAAATTAATTGCTCTGATAAATGAATATAAAAACGAGAGATCTTGGCTTGAGGAAATTCAATTTCACCTCTCATCCAAAACCAAAATGCACGCATATTCTGCATTAGTCGAAGAAGAAACAATAACAGTAAATTCAAGAGGATCATAAATGGCTGACGAATTTTATTCATTAGTCACCGACATCGGTGCAATTAAACAATTAGAAAGTGTAAGAGACGGAGTCCCGTTTGATGTTTATGAAATCGCACTCGGCGATAGCAACGGAACATATTACACCCCTCAAACAGATCAAACTGCTCTGCGTAATGAAGTATGGCGAGGACTCATTGAAAAATGTGAATGGGTTGATAACAAATTTTATTGTGTAACAACAGTTCCTGCCTCCGTTGGTGGTTTTACAGTAAGAGAAGCAGGTGTCTTTGATTCAGATAATAATTTAATTGTAATAACAAAATTCCCTGAAACTACAAAACAAGATCCTGAAAGCGGAACTGTAAAACAATTAACAATAAGAATTGAATTAGAGTTATCAAATAAAGAACTTGCGGAGCTTGTAATTAATCCGAATATTCAATTAGTTACAAAAGACGAATTAACCGAAACTCTGACAGATATTGATAATACATATCAAAAAGTGGAAGAAAAAGGACAGCCTTTAGGTTATGCACCTCTTGATGAGAATAATAAAATTCCTCTTCCTTTTATTCCAAAACTTGATACAAAGAGCATTTTAACACCTTTCTGTTTGAACTCATGCCGGCTCGATGCAAAGGGAAACCCTGATTTATTATCATGTGAGACTGTAAAAGTTGAAAAATACACAGCGAGTGGTCTTGGTGTTTTTTATACGGCTCTTGGGTACACATTTGAAAAAGACGGAATTGTTTATTCTGATACCGAACTGACAATTCCCAAAGGCACAATTGTTGCGGTTAATTCCTCAACAAATTATATTGCATTCGGCAATATTGAAACTTTAACTGAAGATGAAACAAATCCAAATCATTATTCCGCAACCAACATCGGCGATTTTTATATTCAAAACACTCTCGCAGTTGGTGTTCAATGTTTCTCTGATCCCGAATTTACAAATTCAATCGGTGTTGTTACATACCTGAATCTTACAAAAATATGCATAAGCCAAGATGAAACTTATACATATAACGGGCATACAACAACACATATTTATATAACTGCTCATGCACCATTTACTTATACAACAGCACAAAGTAAAACCCACGAGGTTGAAGAAGATCTGATTTTGGATGTGGTCGACTTGTGTCCTGAAGCAGGTCAAACTAAAAACTTTAATCTGTTTGTGGTGAATGAGGATGACGGATATTCGCTTGTTGCTTTATCAAACACAATATTTACACAAATGCTTGAGCCTGATAATCAGCAGATAAATGATATATGGTTTAAGGTGCTTGAGCCGTTGGCAAGCTATATCTATCTGTTAAATATATGGCAAGAGACAAATCTTGTCCCCGTAGGCGTGTTCTCTCTTGAGGGAGGCGAAAACTAAAAATTAAAAGGAGCGAAAAATGGAAACTAAATTTTATTACAGTTACAACGCAGAGGGTAATGCGTTTGTCGGTAAATATCCGGCATTAAAAAACCCAAGAAGACAAACGGAGTATTTATTACCTGCTATGGCAACATTTAAAGAACCCCCGACCACAAAAGAAAATGAAGTCGCAATTTGGAACGGAAACGATTGGGAAATTGAATCAGACTTCAGAGGTCAAACTCAAATCAATATTGAGACTCGTGAGGTTTCAAAGATTGATTATATTGGCGATGTTAAATCAGGCTTTCAAAAAGTAACAGAGGAAGTTGCAAACGATATTCTTCAATTCCCTGATAAGTATAAACAAATTGATAATCAACTTGTCGATATTTCAGGCACAGAAGAATATAGGCAATACCTTCACGAAAAAGAAATAGCCGAGAGAAAATCTCAAATTGAATCAGAACTTTTGGAACTTGATTCAAAGAGAATTCGTGCTATCTGTGAGCCATCAATTAAAGATGAATTAACAGGTGAAACTTGGCTTGATTATTACAACAACCAAGTCGCAGTTTTAAGAGAAGAGTTAAAGAACTTATAAGGAATGAACATTGAAAAAAATCGGCACATTGAAAACCCCAACCATAAATCAAAATGGCTACCATAAAAACATTCTAACCAAAGAGAGAATCGGAACATTATTTATTTATCCAACTGATTACACCCCTGATGACTGCTTATCGTGTGACGGGTATTCTCTTTTGATTATTGATTACGAGGATTTATACAAAGTCATCGGAAAACAATTTAATCAAGAAAACGATCCTGAAAATACATTCAGAATCCCTGATTACAATATTACAGGTAGATTTTTACAACCTAATAAAAATGTTGGGATACAAACCGATGCAGGCTTACCAAATATCACAGGTGCATTTGTTAATCCTCCAAGTAGTTCTTGGTCTGATATTTCAGACATATCAGCAGAGTGTTTAAGTGGAGCATTATACGGAACAAATAGAAATCAAAAAATTTCTGTAAATGCTGATACTTGGGGTGTTTGTATTGATTCAATTAGATTAGATGCATCACGTTCATCTTCGATTTATGGCAGTTCAAATACCGTTCAACCCCCATCACAAACAGTCCACATCTGTATCAAATACAAATAGGTGAATAAATGAAATTATTTAATCTTTCAGTTAATCAATTAAATCAAAACGGATACTCAAAGAATATGCAAACAAAAGGAAAAATCGGAGCATTATTTGCATTCCCGATAAACCACACTCCTGATGATTGCTTATCTTGTGACGGATATTCTCTTTTAATTGTTGATTACAAAGATTTATATAATCTGCTCGGAAAATCATTTAATCAATTAAATGATCCTGATGATACATTCAGAATCCCTGATTACAATGTTTCAAAAAGATTTCTTCAGCCGGGATCGGAGGTTGGAACTTTAATCAATGCAGGACTCCCAAATATTACAGGTCAATGGCACAATGTCGGGGTTGAACCGGGAGCTGAAGGTGTTAGTGGTGCATTTGTAAATCACAATTGGGGAAGCAATTTCTTTTATCACGCAAGTGGTCGTGCTTGGGGATTGGGAGGTTTTGATTTTAATGCCGCTCGCTGTTCAGGAATTTATGGTGCATCTTCAACAGTTCAACCCCCGTCACAAATTATTCATATCTGTATCAAATACAAGTAGGCAAAAATGGAAATAAAAAATCTTAAAACAAATCAATTAAATCAAAACGGATATTCAAAGAACGTGCAAACAAAAGGAAAAATCGGAGCTATTTATACATTCCCTGCCGATTATACTCCTGATGATTGCTTATCTTGTGAAGGGTATTCTCTTTTAATTATTGATTATCAAGATTTATATAAAATTCTTGGAACTAAATATAACAAGTCAGGCGATGCATCAGGAACTTTTAGAATTCCTGATTACAACATTACAAAAAGATTTCTTCAACCGGGAACAGATGTTGGTACGCAAATTGCGGCAGGAATACCTGACCATACGCACACCGTATCTGCTTTTAATTGGGATAGTTCAGGAGTTGCTGAAGAGGGAAGAGGAAATCCTGATTATGGTCATCAAAAAACACTTACAACAAGTAAAGCATCCGCAAGTAATGCAATTTATGGAAAATCCACAACCGTACAACCTCCATCACAAATAGTTCATCTTTGTATCAAATATAAATAGGAAAATATATGGAAATAAAAAACCTTAAAACAAATCCCCTTAATCAAAATAATTACAATATAAATAAACAAACCCCCGATCAGGTTGGCTCTCTTGTTGTTTATCCTGTAAATTACACGCACGAGAACACTTTGTCCTGCGATGGATATGTACTTTTAATTGAAGATTATCCTTTGCTTTATTCGGTAATTGGGAAAAAGTTCAACACAGGAACTGAACAAGCAACCGAATTCAGAATTCCTGATTACAATATTTCAGGTCGTTTTCTTCAACCGAGTTCAAGCCCTGCAACGAAAAAAGAAGCGGGTTTACCAAATATCACAGGTTCTGTTGGTGTCTGCGGTACGGGATATACCTGTACAGGTGCTTTTTATTACCTACAAAAAGGAAGTGCGTTATCAAATTCAGGTGAGCAAGATAATGTGCATGGATTTGATGCTTCCAGATGTTCAAAAATTTATGGGAAATCAACAACAGTTCAACCGCCATCACAGGGCGTTCATGTATGTATTCGTTATAAATAAAGGAGTTTTATATGACATCACTATCAAAAGTTTGTCTGCATTGGACAGCGGGCAGTAATACACCCTGCAATACCGATTTAAAAGCATACCATTTTTTAATTGATTCTAATGGTCGGATTTATCCGGGGATACACAAACCTGAAGATAATTTGAACTGTAAAGACGGAAATTATGCGGCACATTGCGGAGGTGGAAACACAGGATGCATCGGTTTATCTGTTTGCGGAATGGCAGGTTTTAACCTGAATAAAAAAGAAACAAAATACCCTCTCACTCAAAAGCAAATCGAAACCCTGTGCTGTTTAACGGCTTATTTAACAATTAAATACGGAATTATTATTAAGGAAAATTCAGTATTTACCCACTATGAATTTGACCGTAAAAAAGCAAAACCTGAAGGTAAAATCGACATTACTTATTTACCCTATCTGCCGAATTTACAAATAATCAGGATCGGCGGTTATCTCAGGAATAAAGCCGAATGGTACAGAAAAAAGATTAAAGAAAATAAGTACAAGTTAGAAAAGAAAGGAAGTTATTATGAATTTATTTGCGTTTGTTAAATCTTGGAAAGATTTTAGTTTTTTGTGGACATTGATTCAACCGTTTATTTTGAAACTTTTGAAAAAGAATGTTCCAACATCAATCACAAAGTTGTATGAGAATCTTGCAAAATACACACAGCCGGCACTCGATAGTTTGTATAAATTAAAAGCAAAGATTAAAGAAACACCAACAGAAGTTGATGATTATTGTTTCGATCAGGGTGTAACAGCCATTGAAACTTTTGCGAATTACTTATTGGGTGAAGTTCAAAACTTAAGAGCATAAGGAGGATTCAATGACTTGGCGAGATTTATTAAATGTACAAAATGTTGAAAAAGGCTTTTTTCGCTCCTCAAATTCCTACGGGATACCCGACATCAGAAAGGATGAGTTCGATATAAAAGAACTCATCCCATATCGGGTGGACAAAAACAGAAAAGGAACGGCACATTTCTTTCTCGATGATTACAGATTCGAGCGTTGTTGGAAATGGGCTGATTCTCAAATCCCTGAATTAAGAAAATATGACGGGGTTTTGTCTCCTGATTTTTCTATGTACACCACTTATCCTAAAGCATTTCAAATATGGCAAGTTTACAGAAACAGATGGTGTGCCGCATTTTGGCAAGCTCATGGAATTAAAGTTATTCCGACAATAAGTTGGTCTACCGAGGATAGTTACGACTATGCCTTTTTAGGAGTTGAAAAAGGCTCTGTGGTCGCTGTTGGAACGGTTGGTGTGCTTAATGATGAGTATGCTAAAAAATTATTCTTGGATGGCTTTAAAGAAATGGTGAAAAGACTTGAACCGAAAGAGATTTTGGTTTATGGAAACAGGCTGAGCGAACTTGATGAATATAAAAATGTCAGATGGTTCGAGCCGTACATGAATAAATTTAACGATATAAAAAAGAAAGGACACTAACTATGGGCGGAAGAGGTTCCGGCGGTGGTAAAGGCGGTGGCGGAGGCGGTGCCGCTAAAAAAATACCAACAGGTGAAGGCATCACCGATAAAAACGAACTAATCAATTTATATAATAGTATTTCAGGCAATTCAAATTTATCTGTTGATCAGCGTGTAAAAGCAATGCACGATATCGAAGAGAGAATTAAGGAAGTTGATGCTAAAAAACAAGCAGATCTTAAGCAAAAAAGACTTGATGCTCTTGCAAAGGCTCGTGCAAAACGTGCTGAAAATAAGAAAAATGGAATTAAACCTGAAAAGAAAGAAAAAGATCCAAAAAGAACAAAAGCTAAAATGTCTATGGACAGCACAGTTTCAGACCTCAAATATAATTTAAGACGAGGTGTTGAATCTGACGGATATATTTCAAATTCAGACTTCAGGGTTGAAGATTATGGAAATTCCGTCAGCGTTCAAGTCAGATATTTAGGAAAATGGAAAAATCCATCACACGCTCGTTACGAGGAAGATTACGATTGGCAGGAATTAAAATCATCAAGCGGAAAGCAGATTGACAAAGTAATTAAAAAATTATCCAAACAGTCAGGTCGTAAAATTACTTGGGGAGCAAGTGAAAAGAATTGGATCGATATTGACATACCAAAAATGAAAGGAGACTAATAAATGGGCGGTCGAGGATCAGGTGGCGGCAGATCAGGTGGAGGTGGCGGTGCATCATCTCAACAGGATCACGAAGTAAAACTCCGCAGTCTTAATGAAATATATCAGGAAAAATACTCTCAAATGACAGATTCTGAATTAAATCGGGCATTAACTAATGCTAAAAATCAGATGAGTAAAGAGGAAGCAAAAGTCCTGCACGAACAACAGAAACTTCAAAAAATGGTCGATGAATTTAAAAAAATGAAAGACACCGATCCGGGAGTTGATGAAAAATGGAATGCCATCGATAAGCAAACTGGTGTTTTGAATGATGCACGTTCACGATTAGATATCAGTTCACAGGCATATTATTTAGGTATTAATGAAAAGCACAATGTTAGAGGAAAATATACCGCAAACGACATTAAAAATATGTCTAACGGTCAATTAAACTCTTTCTATAATAATTCATACAAAGAAAGTTCCAAAGCACGAAAACGTATTGAAAACACATCAAATCCTAAAACGCGAGCCAAATATCAAAAAATATACGATACTCAAAACGACTATTTCAATAAAGCAACTGCCGAAAAAATATCCGGGGACTTGGCGGAAAAGGTTGGTAATTGTGTCTGAATGATACAAAACTCCGCTCAATGACTTTAATTAAAGCCTAATTAGAGTGATGAATGTGTTTGTACACATTAAAAAGGAGGTCATTATGACTACAATCACAGCAGAACAAGCTCTAAAGAGCAAACAAAATTTCACAGAGTATTTAGCAGATAATACTCCGGCATTGGTAACTTCTACCATAGCGAATTATCAAAGCAAAAGTGGGAAAGTTGTAGTTACAATAGCAGAATTAACACAAAACTTTGAAACTTTTGTTAATGCGGTAAACGAACCGACAGTTTTAGAATTACCTCAAAAACCATATTTCGCATGGATAGTTACGAGTCCCAAAGACCGAATTATGAATGTTTTAAAGGTGGTCAATGAAAGTTCAACAGGCGATTTAGGAATTTTTGTTTTTAAGGCTTTTTTGAACGGCGATAAAATGGACTTTGAATGCCTTTTGAAACCTGAACTAAAAGAAAAACAAAAGAAAACAAAAACAATAACCAAAACAGCCGGTATTCAATACGATTATTGGAAAGTTTATTCAGAAGTCTGCGATGAGATGGGCGAGGGTGATTATCAAATCAAGCCAGCATCACAACATTACCAAAATATCCCGATCGGACTCAAAGGTGCATACATTAAGCAAACAATAAGTGTAAAGGATAATTATGTCGCATCGGAATTATTTATCGGGGATAACAAACAACTCTTCGCAGACCTAAAAGAACACGAAAAAGAAATTGAAAAAGAACTTGGCACTTTAACTTGGGATTGTAAGGATTCAAATAAAAGTTGCTTTATAAGAAGAACGATATTTGTAGATTTTACAAATCCTGACCGATATGCAGAATTCGCAAAACAACAAATTGAATTAGCCATAAAAGTCAGAGAAACATTCTTTAAATACATATAAATCGCAGGGGTTAATCCCCTGCTTTTTATTAGACAAATGGGTAATGTACATGAGTAGTAAAAATAATATAGGATAATAAAAATGAGCAGAAAACTGATAATTAAGAATAGAAGAAACAACAATGAAACGTTGGAACTGACTTTGGAGGAATTCAAAGTTAAATTTAGGAATGAATTAAGACAGGCTATTAATACTTATAAGGCACATGAAGAAAGCAAAAACTTCCTGCCACCACATATTAAACCGACTCCTGATTATGAACAGGATTTCTATTTTGACTTGCGTTGGAACTTCAACAATTATGCTCAAACGCAATATTATATTGCTCAATAACTATGTGTTGAAATGATACAAAATCACCCACAATGACTTTAATTAAAGTGCATTGTGAGTGATTAATGTTAATGCACATTAAACGAAAGGAGCAATAAATATGGGCATTATGACAACAGACAAAGAAGAAAGAAACTACCAAGCATTTATGAATGAACTTGAAAAATTATCTAAAAAATACGGAATCGGCATTTCAGGTTGCGGTGTATTTGATTATTGGGATGAAAACGGATTCAAAGAAATCGAATACAGAAAAGATTCTTCAAGCGGTGATTTAAGAATTGAAAAACTTGTATTTTCAGACGGCACTTCAATAGACGATTAAGGAGCATACGATGATTGAATTAAACGGCATTTACAAACTAAAACATATAAAAGGATTGATTAGCAACACAGATTACAACTATAAAGTTATTGCTATAAATAAAGAAAAAACAATGGTTAGTTGCGTTCAATTAGACGGATTTGATGCCGGCAAGAATTTTGTATTTAGGCTTGAATGCTTGCTTGATCCTGAAAAACCTGACGATATTTACTTTGGCGAAATAATAAGAAAGGACTGAAATTATGACAAAGACAGTATTAGGAAGCGAAAACACACAGTACGGATTTTATGGAACTATTTATAGTT
>CAYVSD010000045.1:0-14255 GCA_964453315.1 uncultured Muribaculaceae bacterium
TCTGATTTTCATTTATTAATACCCTCCATACTGATAACCGTATGTAGGTATTTGGTATTGGTTTTGCATTTGCCGCATCTGTTGCATTTGTTGTTGATATTGCTGCTGTTGTTGAATCATTTGTTGCTGTTGCATTTGCATCATTTGTTGTTGCTGCCGCATCATTTGGTCATATTGCATTTGTTGTCGTTGTTGTTCTAATCTGCAATTAAAGTCATATAATCCGCAACCGTAACAAGGAGTTAGTATTCCAATTAAAAGAGCAATTAGTAAAAACTTTTTCATAAATCTTCCTCTTAATAAAATTTATATAAATATTATAAATTATTTTATAAAATTTTTCAACCCCATGGTATACAAGGGTTTTAGGCATATTTTTATATGCGACTATTTGTCGCTTGATGACAATTAGTAAGAGTTAGATGATATATCTATGAAAACAAGAATTCGCCTAAAGAAGAAAATTCTTAAAAATTTAGGTCTGAGGTTAAAGCACTTCAGAACCCTTAAAGGAATTTCTCAAGAAAATTTGGCGTTTCAAGTTGGATTAGACAGAACATATATAGGCGCTATTGAACAAGGACTAAGAAGTCCGTCTATTTATTGTTTATTTATTTTAGCAAATGCCCTAAATACTTCTTTAAAAGAACTTATTGATATTACTATTGAATAATCTTTAAGTTTTTACTCACAAGTTGCCGGTTACAAATAACATTTTCTTTCTTCCCCTTCTACTCCGGCGTAGAGTTCTACAAATTGTTTTGCAGGGGAAGCGTTAATTTTTTCCAGCAATACTTCTTCTATCTGGAAAAATCCGACTTCTGAAGTCATTTCTATATCTATTTTTATCGGGCGGCGTTCACCGTGATGAATTCCAATCCATTTGATAGCGTTGGCTGAATACTTATGAATATCACCTACTTTTGGCGTTGTATTAATAGCAAGAGGTATTCTTGCACGACCTTTTGTCATATCGCAGCCGTCTGCGATTAATAAAACACCAGCCTCGATTGAATGAATTTTATGAGACGACATGTGACCAATAATACACTCTGTCGCCATTGATTTAATTATTACACGCTTGTGCAAATTGTCGGGAAACATATATTTTAAAGTTCTATCAATAATAGGCTGAGCTAAAAGCGCTGACATCTTTTCATGGCTTTGACGGCTTATGGACATTCCCAAATCATGCATCAAGCCCGCAAGAATAACTGCGCACATACTGTCCTCAAATGTACCTACTTCTTCCTGTTCAAGTGAAGTTTTTATTCCAAAGTCGTGAAGAATATTGAGCATTTTAATCGCATTTCCCACAACTTGACGCATGTGAACAGGGCCGTGGTCATTAAATCCAAGACGTCTGATTGAAACATTATTGGCGTATTCTTGCATTTCTTGTAATTCTGCGTCATCAAAAAGGTATTCTACAAGTTTTAAACACACTGGATTATTTTTTAATCTGTTTAAAACTTTATTCTCTGTTGTAAGCTCTTTTGCTGATTTCATTTTCTGATTTCCTCAAATATATGCATATATAAATATTATAACGTATAATGTACAAAATGTTAAGAGGGGGAGTTTTTAACGGATATTTTTTAAAATATTAGATATAAATTGTTCTTCTAGTGCCTTAAGAATTAATTGTAACTTCGTATAACCACTTGTTTTTTTTATCAATTTATAAAATGCACTGACCTCTTCTTTATTTGAACAAGTTACCGGAAATGCAACTGTTCTTCCCTTATTATTTTTCATTTGAATTGTAAGTTGATTCTTATCAAAATGTCTAACAACATTATACGGGCCTTCATATATTTTTTTTGTCTTAACTGAATATAATTTAAAATTGTTATTATCTTGCACAATATTCCAAGTTTGCGAACCTTTAAGACCTTTTTTAGGATTCTGAATAGTTCCCATAACAGGTAAAGAATTATAATTAGTTGTTAAATAATTTGTATTAATCATTATATTATCCTTTTTATTTTTTGAAATTCCGTAAAAAAAATGATTGCTAATGTGTTAAGAAATATTTACGTTAAAAATGTTTGTTTGTGCTACTATGTTCTCGTACAAATACAAAAAGAAAGGACAAATATGTTGACAAAAAGTTCTTGTGTTACCACACATTTTACAGGTGTAGATTTTGGGAAATATTCTTCAAAAATTTCAGAATTTGTAAGTGAATTTTCATCACGTGCAAATAAATCAGGACAATTTTTAAACTGGGTAAATCTGCCTTCTGAGCAAGCAAAAAGAGTAGATGAAATTTATTCTATGGTTTCAAGTTTAAAAAATGCAACCGGAGCTAAAACTTTAAGCGTTATGGGTATCGGCGGTTCTAAACATACCGTTGAACACATGTTATCAATTAACGGTTTGAATGTTAACAGAACAGATATAGAATTTTATTCAGATGTTGACTCTGCAAGCTGGGAAAGATTTTTGTATCGTTTAGGAAATGATGTAACATCTTCAAATTACCTTATTGCTTCAAAATCAGGTTCAACTTTTGAAACAAAAGACGGTTTCTTGAGAGTATTAAATATGCTTATTGATGCATACAAATCTCAAGGAAAATCTGAAGAAGAAGCAACAAAATGTGCACACAAGCACTTTATTGCTGTTACTGACGCAAATAGCGAAAAATCAGAACTCAGAAGAACATCTAATGAAAATAATTGGATCGGCGATTTATTTATTCATGATGACGTTGGCGGAAGATTTTCAGCTTTTGATGATCACGCATTATTTACTCTTGCTTATGCAGGTATGAAAAAAGAAGATATGATTTCAATGCTTAATTCGGCTCAATCAGTTTCAAGCGAATCTTTATCTTCTGATTTAGAAATAAATGATGCTTTAAAAGAAGGTATCTTCTGGGCAGATGCAAAATTAAACGGAATTGATGCTTCTGTTCATCAATATATGGGTTCAATTTTTGAAAACACCGTATACTGGCATGCACAAATGCAAAACGAATCTGTTAAAGATACATTAAAACAAGTGGCGAAAGTTCCTGATGCTATGCACCATTCAGCAGAAGCTCACTTTAATCCTGCTAACAAACTTGTTTTTGCATTAACCGTTCCTTCTGACAACGGAGTATGCAGCGAAAACGCAAAAAGCTACATTGAAGCTCTTACAAAATCATACGAAATGACAGGTGCTTTTTTCCTAGAAACAGCTCAAACTTCCGGTATGGGATTAACTCCGGAAGCTGCAGGAGCTCTAACTCAATTAAGAGCATTTGCAACCGTATACCAAGAAATAGTTACAAGAATAATGAAAGGGGAATCATTCCCAGAAGTTCTAGATAGCGTATTACAACCACACGTAGAATTCTATAAAAAGAATTTGAAAGGCGGAGTTGTAGTTCCGGGCCGAGTTTCAGCTTAAATATATTTATGAATAAAAAGACGCCGCTCTATTATATAGAGCGGCGTCTTTTTTCCTTTTCCTTATTTCCTTAATTCCAACGAGTTTATGCAATAAAATTTGTTCCAAATCTGTTTGCCCCATGGAAAAATGATTGCTTCATTATTTGGGTCAATGTCTTTTTCACAACTTTTTTATCATAAATATCAACTTCTTTGATATCTTTTGATGTCTTTTTATATGTATCTGAAACCGCATCAGAAAATAACAGCAATGTAGCCATTTCTTTATCCTCTCTTCTTAAAATTTTCTTTTTCTTTATTTCTCTTACATTTATATAAAAACTTTTTCTGAAAAATTATTGACTTTTTATTTCCTTAATATATAACTTTTGTTACATAAGTTTACATTTTAAATAATTTATTAAAGTATCTAAGCTTATATGCCGATTATCGGTATATAAGAAAGGACTTTTATAAAAAATGGGATTGTCATCTAACGCAAGATTATTATCTTTGACAGCGCGAATAACATCTAATGAATACGAATCTCAAAAGATTGCCAACGCAAAAATGCGATTAGCGACTCAATCTCAGCAGGCAAGTAAGGATTATATTGATGCTTTAAACACAAATAAACTCATGTTTATGACTTACGATTCTTATGGAAGTCCTGTTACAACGGATTTAACAGCTGCATTATTTTATCAATACGGTGATTCAAAAAGCCAATATGCTCTTTCTAATTCAATGGGGCAGCTTTTAATAAAAGCAGAAGACAAAGCAAATTTTGAAGGAGCTAAAAATCTTGAGGAATTTTTAGCAGCAAACGGTGTAGAAAAAATATGGAAAAATGAAAAACTTGCCCAATTAAAAGAAGAAATGAACAACTATGCAATTTATAAACAAGATTGGGAACAAGTTTTAAATGAATATAAAAACAAAACTTATCAAGGAACTTTTACAAACATAAATGAGAGTGGGAATTATTATACCGAAAATTATAGCTTTTATGGAGCAGAAGACGCTTGGGAATGCGAAAAAGTCGGCAAATGGAATGATTATATTAAAGCAAATGATGAATATAATAACAAATTATCAAATTATTTAAGTCAAGAAACAACCGTAACCGTATCAGGAGAAGTTCGTTATAATTCTGCATATATCTCCGATGAAGAAATAGCTGATGCTTACGATAAACAAAATAATTTATATTCGGAATATACACCTTATGTAACATTTGATTCTTGGATTGAAATGAAAGCAAAAGAAGGTGAATCCGACAAATATGATAACTATCAAAAATATCTTGAAAAAGTAACTGCTTTCAACGCAGAAACCGAAAAATTTGAATCACTAAATGAAGCTTATTCTTATTCGGATTCTTCAAAAGCACAATGGTACACAAATTTATGGTACAGATTAAATGGTGAATCTTCCGAAAAGAATAAATTTGCAAGCAATAATTATGCATTACTTGAAGACAATTTATTAAACAGCGCTTCATGGCTTCAAGATGCATTTGCACAAGGTAGTGTAATTCTTGAATCTGCATCTTACACCAAAACTGCAGATCAAATCCCTGATTTAAATTCTCCTAATATTGTTAATTTAAAAGGCATTACTTGGAATTCAAAAGTATATAGTGCTTGCCCTGATATCACCACAGACACAGATAACGCAGCAATTGCGAAAGCTGAAGCCGAATACGAACAAAAAACAAAAGATATTACTGCAAAAGAAAAGAAATTTGATTCACAAATGAAAACTCTTGAAACAGAACACGAAGCATTAACAAAAGAATACGAATCGGTTGAAAGTGCATTGAATGCCAATATCAGCCGTTCTTACAAAACATTTAATACATAAGACTTATAAATTATTTTCCCCTACATTTTATTATCCCTCCGATTTGTAGTATAATTTCACTAACAACCGGAGGTTTTCATTATGCACAAAATAACATTAATAAACGGAGACGGGATAGGCCCTGAAATATCTGAAAGTGTTATAAAAATCATTGAAGCGGCAGGTTTAAAAATAGATTGGGACTTACAAACCGCCGGTTCAGATGTTATTTCAACGGAAGGAACACCTTTGCCGCAAAGAATTTTAGATTCAATTAAGAAAAACAAAATCGCATTAAAAGCTCCGGTAACTACGCCAATAGGAAAAGGGTTCCGTTCTGTTAATGTTCAATTAAGAAAAGAATTGGATTTATATGCCAATTTACGTCCTTGTAAAAATCTTCCATCTGTTAAAACACGTTACGAAAATGTGGATTTAGTTATTGTAAGAGAAAATACTGAGGATTTGTACGCAGGTATAGAAGAACAAATTGACCAAAATACCGCACACAGTATTAAAATTATTACTCGAAAAGCATCTGAAAGAATTTGCAAATTTGCATTTGATTATGCACTAAAAAATAACAGACGCGAAGTATGTTGTGTTACAAAGGCAAATATAATGAAGCTTTCAGATGGATTATTTTTAGAGTCTTTCAGAAATATTGCCAAAAACTACCCTAATATTTCAACCAGAGAAATATTAGTTGATAATTTATGTATGCAATTAGTTCAAGATCCGACAAAATTTGACGTTTTAGTTTTGCCGAATTTATATGGTGATATTGTTTCTGATTTAGCTGCAGGGTTAATTGGCGGTTTAGGAGTAGCACAAGGTGCAAATATCGGCGAAAATTGTGCAGTATTTGAACCCGTCCACGGTTCAGCTCCGGATATCAAAGGACAAAACAAAGCGAATCCGACAGCATTATTATTATCTGCGATAGAAATGTTAAAATATATTGGTGAAAATATTTACGCAAACAAAATTGAAAAAGCTTTATTTAAAACGCTTTCTGACGGTGATAAAACGGCAGATTTAGGTGGAACACTTACAACAAGTGAATTTACGGATAAAATCATTACCAATTTGAACGTGTAAGCGTTTGTTTACCGTTTTTATCATACATTTTATCTTTGTACCAAACTCCTTGAAATTCTTTATCAGGACCATACATATATTGCAAATCTTTTGATACAAAGTATATTGCGCTTTTCATTTGTCCTTTACGATTATATTGCATTGAAGTATACGGGAATTGAGGATATTTATCCGATGTAATATCAACATAATACAATTTCCCGAAAGCATTATAGTAATAAGCATTATGCGGATTTGTTTTATATTGAATTGCATACATTACAAGAGTATTATTTTTATAATAAAAAGCACAATATTTTGCTTCTTCGTCCTCTTGAACGCCGTTATTTGTCAACATATAATGTAATTTAAATTCTTTATCTTTTTTAAATGAAGCAAATTTTTGTTTAAATTGTTCTTTCGTATAATAAATACCGTTATCCTGGCTAAATAATAAATCTTTAAAATGATTAATTTGATCTTCTCTTTGAGCCTGATCTATATCCAGCCAGTCAAAACTTACTTCTGCTTCAAGAGTCGGAGGTTCTGTTTGTTCAACTTTAGGTGCTTTAGATTCAACTTCATCCAAACTTACAATATTTTCTAAAGCAAATGCCGGAACAGTCATTAGCATTGTCGTAAATAAAGAAATTAAAATCTTTTTCATAATAAAATTCTCCTATCTAAAATAAATTATTCAACATTTTATACGCTACTTGTAATTTCATAGAGAACAAATTTTCCCCTTTTTCAAATAATAAATGTTCATTCACAACATATTCTCTCGGTTCTATTGTCCCTTCAATTTTAAAGCCTTTAAATTCATTATTTTCATCTCGGTTGCTTTTAATTGTCAAAGCATACAGAAAAGTTGCCATGCGCTCTTTGTCTATAAGTCTTACTTCAGGAAGTTTATCTTCTCCAAATGTACAAATTTTATCAAATGCAATTCGAATTTTAGATTTAACTTCCGCTATATACTCAGGCTTATTCATAACACTATAATGCCCGAAACGGTATTTCATCAAATACGCCTCATACTGCGCATAATCAATTTTACCGGTAAGATTACCTGTTTCGCGAGCAATAAAAAGTAAATAAGATTTTGCAAGATCTCGAATAACTGCATTAAATTCAGAAGACAATTTTTCATTATCTTCTTTAGTTTTACCTGCTTTTTTAGAAAGTTTTTTCCAAGAAGGGGACATAACTTCATAAGTCAGCGCTTTGGGATTTCTAAGTCCGCTTTGTACAACCATATCGTTAAGAGTCAGAGCAAAAGCTCTCCCTAACTCAAAATTGCCGCCTGACAATTCTGATAAAAGAGAACTTCTTTTGCTTAAATTATCCATAAATTAATCCTTAACTGATATCCCAACGTCCGCAAGTTCCGCCCCAACGAGCTATTATATTCCCTTTGACGTCCTTAATTTTTTCAACATGTTGAACTTCATCAACGCCTTCGACAATAGTAATTACTTCGCAATTGTTAGAACACCCGTTGCAAGCACATGTAATTGATGAAAAATGCATATCCGCAACATTCCAACCCTTGAATTTTGTAGGAGTTGAAGTATATTGATGATTTTCCATTGCTAACATAGCGGCTCCGATTGCGCCCATTGTTTGGTGATGATCAGGAACAACAACTTTAGCGTTCAAAGCTTCTTCAAACGCTTTTACCATGCCTGTATTAGTTGCAACACCGCCTTGGAATGAAAATGTTGGCAAAAGTTCTTTTCCTAGAGCCAAATTGCTTAAATAATTTCTAACAAGAGCCTGACAAAGCCCGTATAATAAATCTTCTACAGGATAGCCCAATTGCTGTTTGTGGATTAAATCGCTTTCGGCAAAAACGCCGCAACGCCCTGCAATACGCGCAGGATTTGTGGATTTGAGTGCAGTTGCGCCAAATTCTTCAATAGGAACATTCAATCTTTGAGCCTGATGATCCAAAAAGCTGCCCGTACCTGCTGCGCATACTGTATTCATAGCAAAATCAGTAACAATACCGTCGCGCATTATAATAATCTTACTGTCTTGTCCGCCTATTTCAAGAATAGTTTGAACTCCAGGAACAGTAACACTTGCAGCTACAGCATGAGCAGTAATCTCATTTTTTACAACATCTGCACCCACTAATGAACCTGCCAAAGCACGCCCTGAACCTGTAGTTCCGACACCCATGACATCATAATCGGTTAATCTTTTTTCATATAATTTTTGCAAACCGTTTTGAACCGCGGCAACGGGTGTTCCTGCAGTCTTTAACATTACACTGTCTACATATTTTCCTGTTTCATCTATAACTGCCAGTTTTGTTGTAACTGAACCTACATCTATCCCTAAATATACTGTCAAACTCATAATAATCCTTTTCTATTTAACAGTATACATTATAACATGAAAACAGAAATTTAGTGCATTATATCATTTTTATTCAGCTCTCCGATATAATTCACAGGAGAATCTGACGGCATATTATCAAAAGCGTCAATAATTACTTTCTGAATTTCTGACAAACTCCATGATGAGAAAAGGTCAATAAATTTATTTCCAACATTTTGTTTTAATGCAATTTCCATATATCCTCGCCCAAGTTTATAATATATATAAACCCTATTTAGCCGGAAAAATTACATTATCTGAAGAAATATTAAGGGGAATAAATAATACAGAAAATTTCTCAAAATATTTTCCAATTAATATAAAAGATTTCTTTGAATAATAAAAATTCTCCCCCTTGCAAATTCTAAAAAAAAGTGTACAATTAAACTTAACCATACAGGTTAATGAACTATAAGTACACAATCAGGAGAAAAGAAATGTACGAAGATGAAAAGTTAGTGTGTGAAGACTGTGGAAAAGAATTTGTTTTCACCGCAGGGGAACAGGAGTTTTATGCAGAAAAAGGATTAGTCAACAAACCTAAAAGATGTCCTGAATGCCGCAAAGCTCGCAGAAGAAATCACAGACGCGAAAGAAAAATGTATGATGCCGTTTGCTCTAAATGCGGAGCTCAAACACAAGTTCCGTTTAAACCGGTTCCGGGAAGAGAAGTCTATTGTAAAGATTGTTTTGCAAGCATGAAAGATCAATCTTCGGAAACTCCGGTTGAATAATATATTTAATAAAAAAGGCGGCGCCAGAATGGCGCCGCCTTTTTATATTGTTATACAATTATTCAAATATTCAATGGTGTTTATTTTTTCGTCATACAGATATTTTATAAAATTCAAATACGAAACTTCTTTTGATGTTATCACAAGATTTATTTCAAAGCCTTCTGTACAAAACGGTTCATAATCATATACAACGTAACTGTTATACTTACTTTTCCATTCTTTACGTTCAATTCTACAATTATTTTCATCAATAACATCTTCTAACCAAGGCAAAAGATTTTGATCAACATTTTTCATTTCCAAACGATTGTAAATACTGCAATCGTTATAATTTCCAATAAACATAACAATTCACTCCACTATTTGTCTGTCTATTGGAATTGTACAGGACGCGAAATGAAAAATAATTGCCGTAATGTACAAAAAATTATTACCTGAATTACGGGTTTTCATTATTTATCGCACTCAAAATTGCGACATAACTCCAAAACATAAATTGCAATTGCGGTCTAAAATATATTGTATCTACCATTCCGTGAAGCATTACTCCCAAAATAGCAACAACGCAAATTGAAGCATATATAATTAATTCTCGATTTTCACTTTTAAAAATAAATTTTACACCGTCATATAAAACATTTATCAAAAATCCAACAAACGCAATTAATGCAAAAATTCCGCTTTCTACAGCAGTTTCAAGGTAAATATTATAGGCGCTTAACGCATCAAAGCCCGTTTTCATATACAAACCGTATATTTCGCGAAAATTTTTATTTCCCACACCAATTCCCAAAAGCCAATTATCTTTAAACATTTCAACAGAAGAATGGTACACGTTAAATCGAAAAGAATTCGACGAATCACCTCTCATCGCAAATATTGATAAAAATCTGTGACGTAAGGCACTGACAAAAGTAATCGCCGTTACAAATAATCCGGCAGCACCTGCTAAAATTGTAATATAAATTTTTTTATACGTTTGCCAGAAAAATTTGGCCGATATTAAAAAGATACACCCCAATTCCAAAATCATTGCAAGATAAGCACCTCTACAACCGGTTTGTAATATTGCATAAACTGCTAAAATTGAAAATACTAAAGAAATTATAGTTAATTTTAAATGTTTTTTGTTCAAAAAATAAAATACGCTTCCGATAACAGAAGGCAACCCACAAACAAGATATCCGCCATATAAATTAGGATTTAATGGTTTTAATGTACCGTAAACTCTTGATAATACGTCTTCGGGATTCAAGCCTGTTTTATCCTGCCAAGTCGAAATTTCATCAAGATGAAGCGTGCTTTGTATACAGCCTATTACAGCTTCTGAAGCCGTACACAATGCCAATGTCCCCAACACCAAAGGTATTTTAGACTTGTTATCTTTTAAATATAACGCTGTTGAAAAATAAAACCCTATATAAATAAAAGTTTTAAAAAATCCTTTTAAACTGAGAGCAAAAAGAGTTGAACCGCATAAACTTATAAAAACAATCATAAAATATGCAATTAACCACTTTTCAAAATTTTTTAATTTATAACCCGTATTATGAGTAATAATTTTGACAAACGTCAAAAATATAATTATCAAAGCAAATATGCCTATTGAATCCGAACTCATAAATGTCGAAGATATAAATGTAAGCAAAATAAACGGTAAAATTATTTTATCGATATTTTGTAAAAATAAACTGTTCTCATAAATTTTATTGAACATCGTCAGTTGTATTCATGTCCTTATTAATCATTTCATCATCTAAAGCATCAATGATTTTTATATCAGATACCGAACCTGTAAACCTGTAATTAGGCCCTTCTAACGTAATAGGCAAACCCATTTTAATTTTGTTGCCGCCAACGACAGCACCGTCTTTTGTAATTTTTGCAGTATCAATAAGAGTAACCACTACATCATACAAATCAGGCTGCGCAACGTCTTCTACTACAATTACAACTTTTTTAGAATTTAATGTAGGTAATACGATTTTGCGCCTGTCTGCCTTTACATCGACAATTTCTAAGTCAGAATAAGGTACATTTCTAATACTTATAAATGTTTTATCTCCTTTTACAAAAGGAATATCCTCGCCTGAAAAAGTTACCCCTCTCATATATACTTTAAAAATAACTTTTGAAGTCGCTTCAATTTGTTTATCCGCAGTTTGTCTGTAACCTTTATACGTGCTAAGACCTACAATCAAAGCTATCAAAACAAAACAAATTATCACAATATCAACTATTCTGACTTTTTTTAAGAGTTCTTTTATTTTTTCCATATTAGTTCTCCTTTTTTATAAATTTTGCGCGGCTGATATTAATTCTTCAACCGACGTAGTTGCACAGCCAAATTGTCTTACAACAATACTTGCTGCCAAATTACCTATTATTGCGCTATATACAGGATCAATTCCTGCCGCTAATGCCAATGAATAAACCGCTGTAACAGTATCACCTGCACCTGTTACATCAAACACTTCGGATTTATTGAATACAGGGATTTTTGTATAATTATTGTCAGGCTGCGCTACAAACATTCCGTCTGCCCCGCAAGTAATCAATACAGATTTAGCGCAAGTTTCATTTAACAATTTATTCCCCGCGCGTTTCAAATCTTCTAAATCCTTAATTTCAAAACCTACAGACTTTTCTGTATCCGGATGATTCGGAGTCATAGAGGTTACATTTTTATAACTGCCCAAATCCCTCTGAGCATCCACAACAACAACTTTTCCCAATTTATTTGCCAAATCTGTTGTAAATTCAATAATTTTTGAAGTCAATGTTCCAATATGATAATTAGAAAGAATAACCGCATCATACTTAGGCAATTCTTTCTGAATACTTTTAATAACTCTGTCTTCGGTTTTTTCACTTATAAAACCTTTTGATTGCCTGTCTATACGCACAATCTGTTGAGTAATTGAAGTTGTAATAGACCCTGAAATACGAGTTTTTACAATAGTTTTACGATCTTTATCCTCAATAATTCCGCGGCAATCTATATTTGCATTTTTAAAAGTTTCATAAAGCAAATCTCTGTGATAATCCTTGCCCGCAACCCCTATAACACCAACTTTACCACCGTTAAGAGTAGAAACGTTATGTGCAGCATTCGACGCACCTCCTAAAATTAATTTTGTCTGAGTGTGCTGCAAAATTAATACAGGCGCCTCACGAGAAATTCTTTCCGCATCGCCATATATCATTTCATCTAACGCCAAATCGCCTATAACAAGCACCTTTGGCTGAGTTAATTTTTTGATAGATTCTAATAATTTTTGTTTATTAATATCCATAATACCAACTTTCCTAAAACATTCTAACACAAACAGGGGTAAATAATTACAAGAGCGTAAAGATACTGTTAAAAGCGCTATCGCTCGTGGCTCTGCTCGATTATTAACGCCTGTGCAATCAAAGATTGCTGCGCTCATTTCTCTAGCGCTCCATTCGCAACGGCGTATCGTAGTGTTCCGCAGCCTGTTTACCCCGCTCAACGCGGGTTAATCTGCTGCTTCACACCGGCTTACGCAGACCGCCTCGCATTAAACGCCACCGCCTCCAATTAGTCGAAATATTCATTATCGACATAATTGTCGGACTCTCGCTTCGCTCGTGGCTCTGCTCGATTATTAACGCCTGTGCAATCAAAGATTGCTGCGCTCATTTCTCTAGCGCTCCATTCGCAACGGCGTATCGTAGTGTTCCGCAGCCTGTTTACCCCGCTCAACGCGGGTTAATCTGCTGCTTCACACCGGCTTACGCAGACCGCCTCGCATTAAACGCCACCGCCTCCAATTAGTCGAAATATTCATTATCGACATAATTGTCGGACTCTCGCTTCGCTCGTGGCTCTGCTCGGCGGTCAAAAAAAAGACCTTGATGTTCAAGGCCTATCCGTTTAAATAAGAAGAGAGAGCTTTATATATTATAATAAAGTCCTCTCAATCTTAAAAATTGCTAAAGTGATATCATTTTGTTTACATTTCTTAATCAAATAGCGCAAAGTGATTATATTTATAAAAATTGTAAGTTGGGCATTCTTGCCCAACAATAACCCCTTGCGGGGAACAACCATCATCCTTGCTCCCTCTGCGACTCGCTACGCTCGCATGCACGCAGTCTCGCAAGACTCGTTCCTCGTCTGCTCGAACTTGCGTCCCCTCGGAGAGGAAAACTATATAAAGTCGGCGGAGCTTCGCTCCGCCGACCTAAATGATCTTATAGTCTTATAGACTTATAGCCTTATTGCCTTATTGCCTTTTATAAAGCTATTCGCTAATCTCCTAGACAAACCGCCCGCATAATGCTTAAGTTGCGGAAAATGCTGCCGTATGCCGTATCCGTGCCGTAGAAGCCACGAGTGTAAGCGTAGTCTGTGCCGTTAGGCTGTGGCGACCACAAGTAGAACCAAGACGCAGTTGATTCAATCCCTAAAGCAGAAAATACTTCAGCTTTGTTCGTGTTCAAGTTTAGACCGTTTTTATAATTGTATGAGTTTGCGTCGCTTATTGTATCATCTCCATAGAGTGTGCGGGCTATCTTTGCTAATGCAGCTGCATCCGGTAATTTCTTACCTCCTTGTACTTTGTCACAATAATCATTTGCTAGTTGCCAGTAGTCGTTGTATTCACTACCACCTGATGTATATTTTGGCATGGTATAACTTGGGTCTACTGCTTGAATTAGTGGAAGCAAGGCAGAGTTTGCCATTACCGCTGTTGATGCAAAGCATACATCACCTATTACACCTGTGCAATTACCTAATTTCGCACCGTTAAAGCTTATTAAATCTCCTGTATAAGAAGTCTTTTCATCTTTT
>CAYVSD010000046.1:0-14251 GCA_964453315.1 uncultured Muribaculaceae bacterium
AAATTTTTTTCACTTTTTTTCAAATTCCTATTGACTTTTTATTGCTTTTGGTATAATATGTATATAGTTAACAAATGAGAGGAGGGGTACAAATGAAAAAGCTACTATTATATATATTTGCATATATTGGGGTTTGTTTTGTATCATACAAAATTTTAGTATATGTAGTATTAAATTGTATTACAACAATAAAATAGTGAGGTGATAAAAAATGCAAATAAGAAGAACATTATCAAATTTAGAAAGATTATGTACTTTCTGCAACAAAGATGTAAACATAAAAAAAGATGATTACATTGCAACACAAGGAAAAGACAGACGATACAGACTAGCACATAGAAGTTGTTACAATGATTATTTAGACTATATTAAAAAGATATGGAGGTAATAAACAAATGATAGAAGAAATAGAAGATTATTTACAAGAAATATATGATTATATAACAATAGAAATTGACAAAGGTAGATATTCATTCGAATATATATTTTACATATCTGTACGTTTGACAGACTTTAAAAATAATGATACAGTTAAGTCAATAAGGTTCAATTTCTATTGGGATAGACATGTAACAGATGAAACAAACTATAGACAATTAAAGTCAAAAATCGACAAAAGTATAATAAAATTTTTTATGAAAGGAATATAAAATGTTCAATGAATTAGAAAAAAGTTTTTTAATTGAAATAATAGAAAATGAAATTGATAGTTATGTAAATTATAATGGATATAGAAAAGATAGTGATTATGTTATTATATTAAATGGAATATTAGAAAAATTAAGGAGGTAAAAGAAAATGACAAAACAAGAATTTTTACAAAAAATATCAACTATTGTAGTAGCAGAAAACAACAAAAGAGGACGTCCCTTATTTCCTAGTGTAGTAATTGCACAGGCAATATGTGAGAGTGCATGGGGACAATCGTCAATAATGATGAAAGCAAACGCAGTTTTTGGAATAAAATGCGGAAGTAATTGGAAAGGTAAATTCTATAATGCAAAAACAAAAGAGTGTTACGATGGAAAAACCTATACAAATATATCTGCATATTTTAGGGCATATAATTCACTTGAGGAAAGTGTCAAAGATTATTTCGACTTAATATGTAAAAGTTCCAGATACAGAAATGCACTAGTAGCAGAAACGCCAAGGGCGTGTATTCAAGCAATAAAAAATGGAGGCTATGCAACAAGTCCAAGCTATGTAACAACAATTATGTCAATAATAAATAGTAACAATTTGACAAAATATGATAGTATGAAAATAGAAAACAAAATACAAAGTGATTACATTATAGGAAAAACCTATACAACAAAAGTTGATTTGAATGTACGAGAGGGTGCTGGAACAAAATATAAAAAGAAAGATTTTGACGACTTGACATTCAACGCACAGCAACACGCATACAAACGAACAGGGGTATTGAAAAAAGGTACAAAAGTAACTTGCCTAGATATAATTATAAATGACAATGAAATATGGTTCAAAATTCCTAGTGGTTTTGTATGTGCAAATTATAAAGGGAAGGTATATATAAAATGAATGATGAAGAAAAGAAAGTTATCGACTTATTAAAAAATATTGATAAGCAAAAATGTGTAATGCTTGAGTGTCCAGTTGTTAAAAATAATATTGAACGACAATTAAAAATAATTGAACTAAATAGAATAATTAGAAAACAATCTAAAGAAATAGAAAGTTTAAAAGAAGATAATAAAAAGAAAAGTATTGTAATAATAGAATATCAAGATTTATACGAAAAGTGGGAAGACAAAATAAAAGAAAAAATAGAAGTATTAGAGAAATTACAAAAAGAATTTCCAAACAACGATGAAATTAGAATTAAAATAATAGCTTATAAAGAACTTTTAGAAAAGGAGTAAAACCAATGAATAAAATTATACATATTTTCAGACGTGGCGATAAAATTTGCAATATAGCAAAACAATATAAAACAACACCATATAAAATTTTATCAGATAATAACATTACAAATTTTGATTATATTGCAGACTATACACCACTTGTTATAAACATAGACACAAAGTGTACAGAAAATGAACAGATAACGTGTTGTCAAGAAAAGAGGGGTTGTTATGGCTGTTACTATTTCAAATAGTCCTGTGCATTCTGATTGTATAATTACATACCCTTATGGAGTAACTGATAGTGGTTACACGTGCGGTTGGCACACAGGAGTTGACTTTGCACCTTATGGAGATACTGAAAACAATCCATGGCTTTACCCTGTAAAAGAGGGGCGTGTTGTTTATATAAATACAACGACAACGCCTGCGTTAGGGGTGCAATGTCAAATTTTAGATGATGACGGGCATTATTGGAGATATTGCCACATGGTTGCAGGAAGTTTGCAGGTCTCTGTTGGCGATAGAGTAACGTTAGGTACTCAAATAGGTAGAATGGGGGCAACAGGAAATGTTACAGGAAGACACTTACATCTTGAATGTTCTACGACTCAAGCTTGGCAATGTTCAACGTTTTTAAATCCTTGCACAATTTTAGGAATACCAAACGTTGATAATACAATAGTGCATTATGACGGAAGCATTCCCCCTACACCACCTGAACCACCAACACCAACTGGAGAAACTAAAAAGAAAAAATTTCCATGGGTGTTATATGCTAATAAATTTAGAAAAAGACGTTGACAAAAATAAAAATATATGATATATTTTAATAAATTCAGTATTTGATTGTCCATAAAAATATCTCATTATTTATATAACTAAAAGACTAATTTTCACAAATTAGTCTTTTTTTTATATTGACAATTTTTTCCATTTGTGTTATATATAAATTAAAGTTTACATAAGAAAGTGAGGTAATACAAAAATGCAAGATATTATCCAACTACTTACCAATAATGGAATAGGAATTGTTTGTGTTGCTTATTTAATATACTTTCAAAGCACTACAATGAAATCAATGGAAAGCATATTGAGTGCAATAGAACAAAGACTTTCTGTTATTGAGGACAAACTAGAAAGAAAGGAAGTGAACTAGTATGAAGTTAAGCAAAGAAGAATTATCAGCAAAAATCAACGACCTTGATATTGACGAGGAAATAAAAGTTTCACTTATGGAAGACATTGCAGATAGTATTGAGGGTGGTGTTGAAACAGAAGACAATGGAGAATTAGAGGAATTAAAAATCAAATATGAGTCATTAAGAGAAAAATACAAAGAAAGATTTTTAAAAGGTAATGAAGACTCTGACGAAAAAGAGGAAGAAAAAGAAGATGACGAAGACGAATTAAAAGAAGAAGAAGTCATCGATGTAAAAGAAATTTAATTTTTAGGAGGTAATAAAAATGGCAAAAAAATCAGTTTCACAAGGTAATTTGAATGTAACAAATAGTGCTGAATTATTAAGCTATGTTATAAATCAAACACCAGAATTAAGAGAAAATTTAAAACTTCCAGTTCAAGGTGAAAGCATCAAAGGAATTGGAAAAATAATTATGAAAAACCCAGTATATAAAAACGCATTTTTAAATACAATGAACATTATAGGTTTAACAGTAATAACTAGAAATCACTGGGAAAACCCATGGAAAAAGTTTACTGATAAGGGAGAATTATCATGGGGACAACAAGTAAGAGAAATAATTGTAGATATCGCAAATGTATATGATTATAACGAATATGTAAATAGACCACATGACTTCATTAATACAGAAGTTCCAAATGTACTTTCATATTTACATGAAATAAATTATCAAAAATTTTATAAAACAACTACAAGTGATGAACAAATGGCTATGGCATTTGAAAGAGAAGACTTATTCATGTTAGTTGATGAAATAGTCAACTCTTTATACGAGGGATATGAATATGACACATATCTAGTAAATAAATACATGTTAGCAAGAAGAATTTTAGACGGAACAGTAACAGCAATTCAAATTGAAGATATTGCAAATAAAACTGATAGAGATGTAGTTGCTGAAATAAAAGCAGTTTCAAATGATATGACTTTCCGTAGTCCAAGATTTAACCCAGCAGGAATAAGAAAAGCAACAGCATTTGAAGACCAATTCGCAATTGTATCTACAAAATTTGATGCAAAATTCACTACAAATGTACTTGCGACTTCTTACTTCCGTTCTGACGCCGAGATGAAAGCGAACATGGAACTAACAGATGGCTTTGGAAATTTTGACATGCCACGTTTAGCAGAAATATTCGCAAAAAGAGATGACCAAGGAAATGTTATAGAGGGCGAATATGTAGATGGATATGTTCCATTAACTCAAGATGAAATGACAGCTTTACAAGAAATACCATGTGCAATAGTTGGTATTGACTTTTTCCAAGATAGATATTATGGAATGGATAACAATGCACCAACTAGAAAAACAGAATTTTTCAACCCTCAAACATTAAGAACAAATCACTGGTTACATAACTGGGGTAGTGTTTCAAGTTCACCATTTGAGAACGCAGTAGTATTTACAGTAACAGCTCAAGGCGTTACAAGTGTGAGTGTAAGTCCATCAACTGCAACAGTTACAAAGGGACAAAGTTTACAATTATCTGCAACAGTTGTTACAACTGGTTTTGCAAATAAAGCAGTTTACTGGACAGTAGATGCTGATAGTTATGCAGATGGTGTAAGAATTGCAGATGATGGAGAATTAATTATCCCAGCATCAGCAACAGTTGCAAGTGTAACAGTCACAGCTACTTCAATTTATGATAATACTAAAACAGGAACAGCAACAATTACAGTTGCATAACCTATATTAAAAAGGTGCAACACTTAAAAGTTGCACCTTATTTTTAAAGAAAGGAGAAAAGATATGCAACGTAAAACAGTAAATAGTCAACTTTGTAATTTCAAAACTTATGAAATGTATAAAAGACAAATGCTGACTCTAGCAGAAAATGTCTTTGAATTTGAAAATTTACCCGAATACATTGACACAGCTTTTTTAAATAAAAAGTTGTTACGTACTGGAAGTATTGCATTTTTCAAAGATGAAGTTTTAGGAGTTATTGCACTACCTTATACAGTTCTAGGAAATTTAGATATATATGGAAGACCACAAAAAATTATAGTAACAGCACCAAATGGAAGTTATAGACGTGTACTAAATTATGGTGAATTTGTAATAATGTATGACAATAATGGTCGTTATCCTATATATTTAGATATTTTACAATATGCAGAAAGAATGTCAATGTTTCAAAGAGTTATGGATATCAATATTGCACAGCAGAAGACTCCGAGATTTTGGAAAACTAAAACAGAAAAAGAAAAGTCCGTTAGAGACATGGTTAATAATGTAGATAGTTTTGAAAATATTGTACTAACTTATGATGATATTGATTTGAACGACACAACTTTAGTAATGGAGCCAGCTCCATACATAAGTGATAAAGTAGATTTGAACAAAGACAAAATATATAATGAATTTTTACGACTTATTGGTATTGCAAATTTATCTTTTCAAAAGAAAGAACGTAACATCAAAGACGAAGTACAAGCAATGCAAGGTGGTACTATTGCAAGTCGTTTTTCAAGATTTGAGCCTAGACAAAAAGCAGTAAAACAAATTAATGAAAAATTCGATATTGATATGAAAGTAAAATATTATGATGGAATTCCAAACAGTATGAAAAATTTTGAAGATGAACAAGAAGAAATGGAGGTAGATAGCAATGATTTATCCGTATGAGTATTATGGTTTATTTTATCCTAGAATACCAGTTACAGACATGAGACCTCCTACACTTTATAGTATTTTAGAAAGTGTTGTAAATTATGAAAAAGAAGTCCCTACAAAAATAAGCGAACTAGCAAAAGAGGGTAGGGGAAAAATATTTGACTTTGATTATCCATTAAGTGATAAAATTACAAAAGAAGATTTTGAAAAAATGATTTTAAATCATTTTCTTATGCGTAGAATTGGTTTTGAAACACTAACAGCTTTTAAAATACAACTTAATGTAAAACTTAATGAGATAATGCCGATGTATAATAAATTAATTGACTTGTTATATTCTGAAAATGGCTTTGGAGAAATTACAAAAAGAACTGGTTTTGACAATAGAGAAATTGACAGTACAAAAAAAGATACATCAAATACAACTAATTCTATGACAAATGAGTCAAATACTACACATCAAAATATTAGTGACAGACGTGGAAGTGATACACCACAAAATGAACTAGATAATATAAGACAAGGAAAATATGTTACAGAGTATCATTATGACACAGATAATTCAACAAATGAAGATACATCAACAACAAATGGAGAAAGTCAAAATACGACAAATAGCAATTCAAAAACAAATGACAACAATAATTATGAAGAAAATATTTCAAAAATAAATATGTTTGAAATTTATTCAAAATTAAATGAAGAAATTAAAAATATATATACTATGATTTTTAAAGATTTAGAGTGTCTTTTTTATCAATTAGTATAAAGAATGGAGGCTAAAAAATGAATTTTAATTTTAAAAAATTACCACCTTTTAAGTGGTTTGTTTTACAAAATTTTCCATTTATTGAGGCAGATTTTGACGCAATAACTTATTATCAGTTACTTTGTAAAATAGTAGAATATTTAAACAAAGTTATAGATGAAAATAATTTAATTGGAGAACAAACAGAAAACTTGACAAACGCTTTTAATGAGTTACAAGATTATGTAGAACACTATTTTGATAACTTAGATATACAAAATGAAATTAATATAAAACTTGACGAAATGGCAGAAAGTGGACAACTTGCAGATTTAGTTTCACAATATTTACAAAGTCAAGCTATAATAGGTTTTCAAACTTCAAATGATTTAAAAAATGCAACAAATTTAGGAAATAATTCAATCGCAAAAACTTTGGGAGATTTAACAGTAAATGACGGAAAAGGTGCATTTTATAAAGTAAGAACTAGATTAAATAGTGATGTTCCTGACGGTTATAATTTAATATCATTAGACAATACAGAAAATTTAGTTGCTGAAATTATACCTGATTATTTTAGGAATAATTTACAAAATCAAATAAACGATATAAACGAAGAATTAGAAAATCAAGATAGCATTTTTTTGGGTGATAGTTATGCAGCAGGAACAACTTTTGAACACGGAAGTGTTGAATATTTAACATCATGGTGCGAGTATTTAAGAAGACTTATGGGTTTAACAGCAGGTCATTACTATATTTTCGCTCAAGGTAACGCAGGATTTGCAAAAATTGGAAATAATTCAATGAATTTTCAAATGACACTTGCAAGTCGTATAAATGAAATTACAGACAGAAATAAAATAAAAAATATTTTCGTTTGTGCAGGTTATAATGACTATACTGAAGAAACAAGTCTAATAAATCAAAGAATTGGAGAATTTATTGAATATTGTAAACAGCAATTTCCAAATGCTCAAGTTTATTTGGGTATGATTGGCGGTAATGCTATAGATAACGCAAACGGTGCTTTAGCTAGAGAACAACTTGTTACAAAAGTTTTAAATGCATATATTGGTTGCTCTGATTTTGGTGGAGTATATTTAAGTGGCGTAGAATTATTCACACACAATTTCTATCAATTTAATAGACAAGGAGTTCATCCAAATGAATTAGGTTATAAAAGAGTTGCAACAATGATTTATAATGCATGGAAACAAGGTAAAGCAGAACAAGTTGAACCATTAATCAGTGTTAATATTCCGGGAATTTATGGCGGAAATATAAGTTTTCAATCAAGTATGCAAAATTATTCAAAAATTATTTATATGGGTGATTATCTTATAACCGGTCAAACTATAAATACTCAAGGAATAGATAAAATTAAATTAACTAATGCATACCCAAATAATGATTTATTTAAGTCAACAATAAGTGATAAATCAATTCAAATTCCTTGTGACCTTTATATTGTCGACACTAACAACAATCATCACTTTGTACCCGCTAAAGTAGTGGTTGAAGTTGATGGCTCTATAGCTGTTCAATGCACATTCTTTGCAGTTGAAAATCCTGTTATAAAAGACATTGCAATATGGGGCACAACTATAAATGTTCCATTACTTTATTCATAAAAAAAAAGAGTGCAAATGCACTCTTTTATTTTTAAACAATTGAATTGTCAAGACTAAAATCTCCGATGTTGTCGTGTGTATGCCATATTGTAACACCTCTTCGGCAAGCATTATTTATTTGTTCCATATATTTTGATGGTACATCTCCATAACCTATTGACTCTGTACTTCCAATTTCAATATAGTTCCAATTCCTACGACCTGTCAAGTGTGGCGTATCAATTCTTTTTATAGCATAACCAAAACGTGTAAAATAGTCATCAATGATACGCAAAAATTCTGTTTTTACTCTCATTTGTCTATATGTAAACCCCATCGAACTTGCACTAAAAGAAATATCCCCAACAGCTTGACCACCTTTTATATTCGGCAATAATGAAGCTTGACGGAATTGACCAATTGTATTTGCAATAGTACTTGCAACAGATGTTAAACCACCTACTACATTTCCACTTGCAAATTGTGTTACACTTCCAATAACATTTCCAACTATTTGAGATGGAATATTGACGGCGTTTGCTGTCAACCAATTTGTAAATGCGTCCCCACTCCAGCCACATGTTGGATATTTTCCAAGAGTTAGACTTTCATCATAATCCATTGCTTTACCTTTGTAATTTTTTGGAACGATACGACCTGAAATTCCAATAGATATTGCAAGTTGATTTTCAAATACGCAATTATTTCCTATAAAATCTTCATATTTATAAATGTTTTCACTTCCCTGATTATTAGATACAAATAAATAATTGTAAGGGTAAATAAAACATTTCTTATTTTTTGGTGTAAAATCAGAATAGCTTATACGTTTTGATATTGTAGTATTAAATTTTGTAGGATTGAAAACAACATCATCATTGTTTGGTGGTATTGTATAATAAGTACACGTCATTGAAGTTGTTCCAATAGTATATGGAAAAGTATGTTGTGATATTCTTGCCTCGTTTATTCCTGCGTTTGGAATTATAAACATATTATTTATATCTGCTATTTTACCATCGTCATTAGTTCTTGCAATAAATAATATAATATTGAATAAATCTGCACGACTTGTTATTTTAAATAAGAATAAGTCAAGACCTGATATGACATTATTTAAAGCCATAATACCACTATAATTATTTCCACCACTTGAACTAGAATTAGGGGTATAACCACTCATAATTCCAACCCAGTAACCATATTCGTTTGAATAGCTATCATCTGTTGTTTCCTGTTCTTCAATAACATCTCCAACGTTCAAATTTTCTTCAATTAGATTACTTCCGATTGTATCAACATTTTCGTGTTGTCTTTCAATAAAACATTTTTTTGCAGACCACTTATCATACCATGTTGACCATGCATCAATTGTATATCTTATTTCTGTATTTTCTTCACCTCTATAAATTACTTCATCAATAAAAGCAAAAAACCATTTATTTGAGTAGTCTTTATTTTGAAATGCTATGTAATTAGCATTTAAAGCTTGACTGTATGTAAAATTTGTAAATATATTTCCAGTTGTACGTATAAATGAATAGTCATCATCTCTTGCAACAAGATGCTCATTACTTCTACATAATGTTAGCATTTGATTTTCTGTATAACTCAATACATTTACATAACTTTTGTCTAGTCTTATATTTTTGCATAATATTATTTCACTTTTTAAAGTTGTCATTTTTTTTTACCTCCTAATACTAAAATCTATAACTTGTTTAAAATCTGTCCCACATAAATCTGTTGCGTAAAATATTTTGTTTTCTTTGAAAGACATAAACAAGTCACATAATTTTTCATTTTTAATTGATATATTATAAATATCTCTTTGCCATAATTCAGACATTTTTATTACATCTGAAAATACTATAATTTTTTCTGAAAATTCTTTATAATAAGGTTTGACAAACCAACAAACCTCTTTTGTATTTTTGTCCATTAAATATTCTGACAAAAATCTAAAATTTTGATACTGAAAACCAAACCTGAAAAGTACTTTATAATTATTGTAACTTTTAGGCAAGTGTGGTTGTGGTGCTGTTTCCCATGCCCCTGTGTTTATCATTTGAGCATTTGTTCCGATAGTTCCTGACGTTTGACCTGTTGACTTACAATATTCTATTGCAATTTTTATCTTTTCGTCTTCTGCTCCATTTATAATAACTTGTTTTATAGTTCCCTGTTTTTGTGAACTTATAACATTATGTAAACCCCAATCGTAAATGTAGGGACAGACTCTTGATATTGTGTTGCCGACAAGCCATAGTCTAGTTGTAAGTCTTTTTCTGTCAACTGTTGCATAAAAATTCATTAATTTATTACTTTCATTTGCCATATATACAGAACGGCTCATAAATTCCTCAAAAATTATGTCGTCAACGTCAAGATAGCTTGCACCTGCGTAGTTTTGTTCTGTTGATAACGCTACGACATACCCTATTTTATCAAAACGTTTTGTCTTGCCTGTTTCGTTGTCATATATTGCAAGATATAGACATTTTCTGTATAATGATATACAATTGAATTTGCCGTCTGTAAGTTTTTGTACATCTACATCTTGAAAATATTGTTCTATTTTTTCTGATGTTATTTCTTCTTTCCATCTACGCATTAAAATAAAACGACGACCTGTTTTTAGATATTTTTCAACACCTTTTTTGTGTTTTAATTGATAACTTTTGCCGTTGGAACGTTCGCCATATATCAAATTAAATCTTGCACCTAATTTGTCGATATTGTCAAGATTATAATGTATTTTTTTATTGTTTGACATCTTCTAAATCCTCCAAACAAAGTTTTGTATATTCTTTTTCAATTTCTTTTCTTAATTTGTGTAAATTTTCTTTTGTTGTTTTTCCTGAATATACATTATTTTTTTGTACTTTTAATTTTTTACAAATATTACTTATTCTAATTTTACTAAAATTTTTTATAAACTCTAAATCTGTCATTGTATCACTCCTTAAAAATAGCTCTTTTACTACTTTCATCACTTAATAAATTTGCATATTCCTCTGACTTACCTAGTTCATAAGTTGTAGGAATAAGGACGCAACCATATTTGTCTGTGACTTTATAGCTTTTTCCTTTGTAATCAGTAAGTACAAAATTTTCCATTTCATCATTATATACTAACATGTTTTTATTAGTATATTTATATGGAAATACCAAACCATCTTTGAAGTCTTCTAGAGTTTTTAGTGCTTTAGCACCGTTCTTTTGGAACTCCTGAAACAGTTATGTGAATATCTCCATATTTTTTGTCCCTATATGCGTATTTTTTAGCACCTTGAGTAATAAATTCTTTGTAGTCTGCATCATGGTCAAATACACCTAACATTCTAGTTTTTCCTTTTACATCTTTAGGCATAAATTTTTCTATGGGTATCTCTAAATCTTCACTTGCTTTTTTGATTTTTTCTTCTACTTGTTTATTATAATTTTTTATAACATTTATATCAAAACCGTTCTTTTAGTTTTAAACTGTCTGTATCACAATATATTACATATTTATCTAATTTAATCAAATTGTCTAGTAAATTTATTCTTGCATGTGCTGTTACCCATACACCCCATGCAAATGATAAAAAACCCTTTTTTCTTTCATATTTTAATTTTTCTAATATTTCATTGTTTGTTAGTGGTTTTTCACTCCAGCCATTCTCATTGTCAAAAATTACTTCATCTTTTATATTATTGGTAACACTCATTCCATATAATGAATTAAATTTTGCTTTTTCTAATGCATATTCTAGTTCTTTTCCTTTTACATCTTTATATTCTGTTTTTGCTATATACTTTTTCAAAGTAAAATCAATATATTCTTTTGGTAAATAACCGTATTTTGCAAAATAACTTTCTATAATCTCGTATGTTCCAGTATATGATTTTAATAAAAATCTAAAATCAATATCAGTAAGTACTATTTCAATTTCATCTGCACCAATTAATCTACCATTGTCATATTTTGCACCATTTATTTTTTTGCATTTATTTTGAGATATAAAGTTATTAAAATATTTACATTTTATATTTTTAAACCTAACTACTAATAAATATGCAAAATTCTTTGACATTTGTTCTAATCTTTCTAGCTTACATTTCATAAATGGTGACATTGGAAATTTGTGTGTAACCATAACGTAAGGATATGAACTTGTAAAGTCATAACTTGAAACATTTTTTATAATTTCATCTGTGTATATCCAATTTGCGTGAGTATATCCTCCAGCAAATGCATCTAAAAGCAAATTATAAACATGACCGTCAATATTAGTACAAAATTTTACTTTTGACTTATAGTCCCAGTTTTTTGAAAGTACTTCCTTAAATTCACGTCTTACATGTCCAGTGCTTGTAATTGGTATATTTTTACTTGTTTTGTAAGTTTCTAGTTCTCTTTTTATATATTCATATACGACTAGACAGTCATTCTCACAATATTTTAATTCTTTTTCAGTTAACTTTGTGTTATTATGTCTTATTTTTGAATAGTCCATATTACCAACTAATTTTTGGACAGGTAATTTGTAAATATTCGGTAATTTTTCAAGTTTTACATTTGTCATATATAAAGAACACCTGAATTCAAAATTAAATTCTTCTATTTCACATTTCATGACTTTATGTGATTTTCTTGCTAAAACATTTTTAAAATTAAATATATTTCTTAAAAACTGAAATTCAAATGATAAATTGTGCACATATACAATTTTTGTTACATTTTTGCTGTATGTAAATATTTCAATTTTTTCAAAAAAATCATATAAATCTTGCCATGTCCTACCATAATAAACTTTGTCATTAATTGAAAACATCCAAATATACATGCATGACATGAAGATGCATTCCTCTTGTTCTTTTTTTGTCAAATCTAAATATTCAATAGCTTTCATTTGTTTACCATTTAAAATAATATAAGATGTCGTTTCAATATCAAATGTGTATATGTTTTTGTCAAACATTTTCTTTTTACCCATTATGTCTAAATCATGTCCCCTATATTCTTTCCAGTAAATCATTATCCATTTACTCCTTTAGCATATTCATATAAAGATAACAAATCATTATATAATTTTTCATCTAAAGTTCTATCATATACATAGACTCTTATATTATCTAGCCATGTTTCAAAATCGTCGTTTTTATGTTCTCTCTCCCAGTCCCAAAATATTCCTCCAGCTGTTTTTTCACTAGCTCCAAAGTAATCGTATATCCATGTATAATTTCTTTCAGCTTGAAATAATGCGTTGAGTCTTTCTTTTGTAAGTTTTAGTCCAGTTTTATCTTCATATCTTTTTTGGTATGCTTTTACTCCTGCGACTCTTGATGTTTCTTGATTTAAAAACTTTTTAGTTGCTTTTATTACTTTTTTCATTTCAAAATCTGAAAGACTAGACTTTACTGCAACACGTCCCTTTGGTGTCCATGCATTTAAAGCATCTGTTGATAAATAATCAGCAAGTTGTTTTGTTGCAAAACCCTCTTGAAAACCAGTTTCACGTTCTAGTCTTACAATTCTTTGATTTGCTCTTTTGCTTAATTTTTTCATTTCTGCAAATAAAGATGACTCGTAAGGAGTCATCTCTCTTCTTTTATTTGCCATTTGCTTTCACTTCCTTACGATAATTAAAATGGTAAATCGTTATCGCTTTCTTCTTTCTCGTTTTTTGTTTCTTCTTTCTTGTTTGCTTTTAGTACTGGTACTGCTTTATAGGTTTTTCCTTTTTTTGTTTTGATTTGTGTAAGTATGACTTTGTCAACTTTTCCAAAATATGTGATAACACTTTCTAAAAATACTTCACTTCCAGATGATATTAGTCCATATTCTTCAGTGTCAAAATATGTTACTGAAAAATCTTTGTCGTCTGTTGTGATATGACATACTGCATATCCTGTGATTTTAACTTGTGCTCCTATCATGTCAGCTAACTTTTGAGATGTTAAGTCACCATTTTTTGCCATTAGTTCGAATATCTCACTTTCACATGTTCCTTTCTTCTCTAAAATTTCTACTTTGTAAGTTCTTTTTTGTTCGTCCATCTTTGTTCCTCTCTTTCTTGCTATTGGTTGCAACCCTAATATTTTTGTCAAAGAGATAATAAGTAGGTGAGTACTATCTCTCTGACAATTATTACTATATACCAAAAGCAATAAAAAGTCAATAGGAATTTGAAAAAAAGTGAAAAAAATTT
>CAYVSD010000047.1:0-14037 GCA_964453315.1 uncultured Muribaculaceae bacterium
CAACAGAAGATTTCTTACGTAACGGATTAGGTAAACATTTAAAAATGACAAAAATCTGTGACGCATCTCATACAAGAGATTGCGTACCGTATGATACTATACTTTATACAACATCAGATAACCAAGAAGACAGCGTAAATGTGAAAGATATAGATAGCGCAGAAGAACTTGGTAAAACAGAAGATGAAGGCTATAAAGATATAGCAAGCTTTGTCATGGGCGACGGAACAGTAGTAATCGCTACATATAAAAAAGATTGTTTAGTAGACGAAGGTAAATTAGATAGAGATATCGGAGAGAACCCATGCTTTGCAGGAATCTATGATTTAAACGGAACAAGAAAACCGAATAAAATGGGAAAAGACCTTTTAACATTTAATGGAGCAACATTGAATATAGATAAAGGTCCTGCCGTCTTAGCAACAATCGGTGGAGTAAAAATCATCACAGAAGCCGCAGTACCGACTCCTGTAACAAAAGCAGAATGTGAAGAATTAAAAGCAAACGGTTATCCAATCCAAGCATGTTGTTATGACGACGATTATTGGGCAGGAACAGTAAAGACATGTAAAGATGCAGGCGGTCACCTCGCAACAGATGCAGAACTAACAAAAATAGCTCAAGAACTATACAATGACCCAAGCATAGGAAATGATGCCAAAAACGGTTTAACCTCAGACATATCAAAGATACCACCTGCTCTTTCCGGCTTAGGTTCCTCTTTGATCTACTTGTGGTCCAGTTCAGAGAAAAACGCTTACGAAGCGTACAGCCGGTACTTCGGCAGTTCGGGTACGGGCAGGAACAACAACCTCCGTACCACCGCCAATATACGGGCGGTCTGTGTGATGGATTAATTAAATAAAGTTGATAAGGCGATAAGTTCGTTTAGGTCTGGCGGGGATTTCATCCCCGCCCTACTACAAGGAAAAACGCAAAGGGGAAAAATGCGTTTGGCAAAGCAGATATTTCGATCATGTTATCCGTAATGAAATTGATCTGAATCGACACATTGACTACATTCACTACAATCCGATGAAACATTATAATATCGCGCCGAAAGACTACAAATATTCATCATTTGCCAAATTTGTCAAAAACGGTTATTATGATGAAAACTGGTGCGACTTTGAAAGCATAAAAGACTTGGATTATGAATAAAAAATACGATGTTATTATTTTTGGCGGAGGAACTGCAGGCTGTGCGTGCGCGTGGAATTGCGGACGTCTTGGTTTAAAAACTTTATTACTTGAAAAATCGTCTTGTCTTGGCGGTTCGATGACAAATTCACTTGTCGTTCCGATAATGAAATCGGGTGATAATCAAATTAATACTGATTTTTATGAAGCTTTGACTAAAGAAATGAAATCTTGTGGAGCTCAGGTTACATATCAGGATAATAAAGGCTGGTTTAACCCTGAAATATTAAAAATCGTCCTAGATAAGATGCTTCATGAGGTTAATATTGATATTATATTTAATTATACGTTATCGCCATGTAACGAATTGATATATACTAATAATAATTTAAATTGTAAGATCAATATCTTATCGGAATATATCGAAACGAAGTATATAGTAGATGCAACAGGTGATTTAGAATTTTGTAAAAAAATTGGCTGCGAATTTTTGCCAAAACCAAAAGAATTTCAGCCTGCAAGTTTGCGTTTCATTATGAGCGGAATTGACCGTAGAGCTTTTGGTCAGTGGCTTTTGTCAGTTGATAAAGATAGAGAAGTTACAACAGTAGAAGAAATAGATGGTCAGATACATTTATCTACGGCTTACACGTGGGATACAAATAAAAAATGGGCTCTAAAGCCTTATTTTGACGCGGCTGTAGAAAAAGGTATCTTGAAAGATACTGACAGAAACTATTTTCAGGTGTTTTCAGTTGCCGGAACATTAGACAGTATCGCATTCAATTGTCCTCGAATAGTTGAAAATATTGACCCAATGTGCGAAAAGGACAAATCGAGAGCTTTAATTCAAGGCAGAGCTTCAATTTTACGCATAGCAAACTTTTGCAAAAAATATTTTCCGGGGTTTGAAAAAGCATATATTTCAAATATCTCAAATTCACTTGGCGTACGAGCTTCAAGGCAAATTAAAGGAAAATATATTTATACAATAGAAGATTTACGTTTAGGAAAGAAATTTGAGCATCCTGCGTTAATTTCAAATTATCCTGTAGATGTGCACAGCAAGGACAAAAACGCTTCAACGCTTGAAAATACGGGCGAATATCAATTACCGATTGAAAGCCTTATGAGCGCAGATTATGACAATTTATTTGTCGCAGGGCGCGGTTTAAGTGCTGATAATATGGCTCAAGGCGCATTAAGAGTTCAGGCTAGCTGTTTTTCAATGGGTGAGGCCGTTGCAAAATACATTTCAGCATCTGTGTGATAATTTTGTGCATAAAATTTGCATAGCATTCAATAACGGGTCTATTGTTGTCGAATATGGCGGAGAATAAGTTAAATCGTTATTCCCAAATTCTGATACAGTTAAATGACCGAGTAAAGCTCCTGTGAGTGCGTTTATTCTTTTATCCGCTCCAATCGTGCCTATTGCCTGACCTCCAAGTAACAAGCCTGTAATTTTATCTGCAACGACTTTAAGAGTAATATCTCCCGCTTCCGGCATATAACCGACCATATCAGCTTTTGTAACCGTAACCGATACAGGAGTAAAACCCAGTTGAAGCGCATCTCTCTCCGTTAATCCTGTCATAGCCATTGTAGTTTTAAGGCATCTTGATACTGCAGAAGCCAAAACTCCGTCAAATTCGCAATACACACCCGCTGCGTTCATCGCCGCACATCTTCCCTCTTTATTGGCTGTAGAACCCAATGGAACCCACACACTTCGTCCTGAAACGATATGAGTTTTTTCGGCACAATCTCCGCAAGCGTATATATTTTCAATATTAGTACGCATTAGTTTATTAACTTTAATTGCACCTGTTATACCGATTTCAATACCTGCATCGCGAGCAAGATCCACATTAGGTCTTACACCGGCGCAAATTACTGTCATATCAGTCTGGATTTCTTTACCCGTACTTGTTAAAAGAACATTCGCATTTTGTTCTTCTCCTTGCATTTCAACTACCGTTTCGCCTGTAATTATTTCAAAATTTTTGTAATCCGAATTCTCGATCCGTTCTCTGATAATATCAGACATATCTTCATCAAATGCAGGCATTAATTTTGATTTCCGCTCAATTATAGTTGTATGAACACCATTTTTTACAAATGCCTCAAGAAGTTCAAGCCCAATATAACCGGAGCCTATAATAACCGCACGCTTTGATTGAAGCATTTTTTCTCGTATGTTAATTCCGTCTTCTATTGTTCTAAGAGTGTAAACGTTACGGAATTTTTCTAACCCTTTTATATTCGGAATATTCGGGCTTGCACCCGTTGCGATTATCAATTTATCATAAGGTACAGTTTCTGAATTGTTTTCACTACAAACAATAATTTCATTTTTATCTGGCAATATTTTGTCTACATAAGTATTTAGATGTACGTTAATTCCGGAAGCCTCAAACTCTTCCGGTGAACGGACCAAAAGCGCGGTATAATCCGAAAAATTACCTTCTATATAATAAGGCAAACCACACGATGAATATGAAACATGCGAATCTTGCGTAAAAATTTTTACACTTGAATCAGGGAGTAAACGTTTAATTTTTGCGGCAGCTTTTGCACCCGCTGCAACTGCGCCAATAATAACTATTTTCATAGCAAAAATATAATGCGCAATAATATAAAAAACTATCCCCGAATGACTAGTTTACGCTGTATGTATTTAAAATCATTCTGCGCATAAATTCAGTATACAAATCAATGTTTTGTTCAAAATCTTGTGCTTGTTCAACAAGTTCTTTAAATTCTTGAATAATGTTTTCTCTCTCAAAATACTCGTTCATAATACACATACCTATATAATCTCAGACATGTGTGTATTCGGATTGAAAACAAAAAATCTTTAGCTTTTTAAAGAATTGTTAAGAATTATTTTTCATTATACACGATTTTTTTTCGTAAGTTCCATTGAATAAGCGTTAATACAAGAATTATAGAAAATAAAATATATGCTATTGCACTTGCTTTTCCAACATTAAAATATTCAAAAGCATTTTTATATATTTCATATACAAGAACATTTGTACTGTCAAACGGCCCGCCTTGCGTCATCAAAAATATTAAATCAAAGACCTGAAAAGAACTTATTGCAGTAATAATTACAACAAAAAATATTGTCGGCGAAAGAAGCGGTATTGTGATATTTATAAAAGTCTTATAAGCATTTGCTCCGTCAATTCTTGCAGCTTCAAAATAACTTTGTGAAATAGATGATAATGACGATAAAAATATTATCATATTGTATCCGATTAATTTCCATACTGAAACAATAATTAAAGCCGGCATTGCATAATTTTTGTCATATAACCAATTTATATGCAAATGCAAAAATTTATTTAAAAAACCAATATTTGGGTCAAAAAACCATGTCCATATGATTGCAATAACAACCATAGGAGTTATAAATGGCAAGAAATATGCTGTTTTATAAAACTCACTCCCCCTAATTTTTGAATTTAATACAGATGCAAAAATCAACGGAATTATTACCCCCAAAATAGAGGTTGAAAGAGCAAAAACTATAGTATTTATTAATATCTTTATAAAAATAGGGCTGTTGAAAATTTCTTTATAATTGGCAATTCCGACATACTCAATCGGATTTAACAAGTCCCACTTTGCAAAACTCAAACAAAAAGAACAAAAAACAGGAATTGCAATAAATATTATAATTCCTAATATAGCCGGAAATAAAAATATCAAAGCTGCCGAATTTTCCTTATTAAAAACATTGTTAATAAAGTTTTTCATGGTATGATATAATTATAATTTAAGGGGATATATTATGCAAAAATATGAACACGCATTTGGTAAAAACGATATAAGAGGAATTTACGGAGAAGATATTACCGAAGAATTGTTTTATAACGTTGCAAGAGGCTATTATAAATGGCTTAGTGCACAAAAAGATAAGTCTGATTTAAAAATTAGTGTTTGTATGGATGCACGCTTGCATTCTCTGTCTTTAAAACAAGCTCTAATTAAAGGGCTGGTTGACTCCGGAGTGCAGCATATTGAAGATTACGGACTTGCACCTACTCCTATCGGTTATTATTCTGAAATTGCGCATAATCTTGACGGAGCTATGATCATTACGGCAAGCCACAATCCGAGTGAGTACAACGGTATAAAAATGACTTGCAATAAAAAAACTCTTAATGAAGCCCAAATAAAAGAAGTTAAAAACATAACTTTTGAGAATTGGACTAACTTGCCTGAAAGTCTCAAAACTCAAGATTTCTCTACTTCAATTATACCTGAGTATATTTCAGATATGGAATCGAGATTTGGTAAAATAGGAGAAGGGGTAAAAGTTGTTGTTGATAGCGCAAATGCTACAGGCGGAATTGTCGGACCTGAATTATACAAAAAATTAGGATGTGAAGTTATAGAATTATTCTCAGAGCCTGACGGAAGATTTCCAAATCATCACCCAAACCCTAGCCTTTTATCAACTTTGGAAACTTTATCAAAAACAGTTGTTGAAAATCATGCAGATTTTGGTATCGCTTATGACGGTGACAGCGACAGAATCGGTGTTGTAGATTCATGCGGAAAACCATTATCAGGAGATAAGTTACTTTTAATATATGCACTTGATATTATTAATCTTAAACCTACTGTTGTATCAGAAGTTAAGTGTTCTCAAGTATTGTTTGACACGATTAATGCACAAGGCGGTAATGCAGTAATGTGCAAGACAGGTCATGGATACATAAAAGATAAAATGAAAGAAACAAATGCGCTTTTAGGCGGAGAAATGAGTGGTCATACATTCTTCAAAGACCGTTATTACGGATTTGATGATGCAATTTATGCCGGTTGTAGAATGATAGAAATTGTTTCTAAACATAAGAAAGTTAACCCAAATTTTAAACTTGAAAGCCTTTTATCGCCATTTGACAATGTATTTTCAAGTGATGAAGTTCGTTTCCCTTGTCCAAATAATTTGAAAAAAGAAGTTTTAGAATCATTTAAAGCAATTGTTAATTCAAACCCTAAAATTTTTGGTTCTGAAATAAAAGAAATTGTTACATTAGACGGTATGAGAATCGTTTTTGAGGGAGGTTTTGCATTGATTAGACAGTCTAATACCGAACCGGTATTTACCCTTCGATTTGAAGCCCCTACGAAAGAAGAATGTGAACGATATATGAATGTGATGATATCTCAATTAGAAAAATTAGCTAATGTGAATGCTTAATTAATACCCTTCCCGAAGAGGGAAGGGCTTTTTTTAAATTATTTATTATATTCGCTGTATTGTGCCGCTTCTTTACGCCATTCATCTTCTGTAATGCTAAATGCGTGGCTCCAAAATTTTTCCAGAGCGTAATTTTCTCTTTCCTCTCTATGAAGAATATGCACTACAACGTCTCCATAATCAAGCAAATTCCAACGATTTTTTTGATCATTTTCCATACGTAAAGGAAGCTTCAAAAAAGTTGTCTTAACTTTTTCTTTTACTCCCTCCATAAGAGCTTTTACTTGAGGTGTAGAATCTCCTGTTGCAATTACAAAATAATCAGCAAGTGATGAGACATGACTAATATTTAAAATTTTAATATCTTTTGCCAATTTATCATCTAAAAATTGTGCTATGGCACAAGCAAATATATTTGAATTTATCTCAGTCAATTAATTTTCTCCTTAATCAATCATATCAACTCTGCGTTTATGTCGTCCGCCTTCAAAACCGGTTTTTAGCCATATATCAACAATATCTAATGCAAGATGTTCACCAATTACCCTTTCGCCTAAACATAAAATATTTGCATTATTATGAGCTCTTGAAACACGAGCAGAATATGTGTCTGAACATAATGCAGCTCTTATACCGTGAACTTTATTTGCAACAATAGACATCCCTATTCCTGTTCCACAAATTAAAATACCTCTGTCAGCTTCAGATGAAATAACTTTTTCTGCAACTTTGCGCGCTATAACAGGATAATCACAAGATTCCGGCGTATGAGTTCCAACATCTTCAAAATCAATGTTTCGTGATTTTAAATAATCAATAATACTTTCTTTATATCTAAAACCGCCGTGGTCAGAACCAATTACAACTTTTAATTTTTCCATACTTTCACTCCTTTATATTATTTTCTTTGACATATATATTGTAGCGTTTTACTTAAAAAATGTAAAGAAAAAAGAGACATTATATCATGTCTCTTTTATTTGAAAGGAGTATGAAACATCTTATTGACTAACAAGCTGCATAGCCTGTTGTAACAATTCTGTATTTGATTGGATAAGTTTATTAACAACATCCATTTGCAATTTTGCCATTTGATAATATGTTATGCTATTTTTCAAGCTTGAATTTGAAAGTTCTAATAAACCCGAACGAATTTCACCATAACCCAAAACCGGTTTGCCTGATTCTTCGGTTTCAAGGAATTGCCCTTCTTTATACTCATATAAACCAGAATTGTTGTGGAAATTTCTAATAGTAACTTTATAAAGCGGTACAACTTTTTTACTGTTTTCAGCTTTACCTACTATGGTTCCGTCATTTTTTATCTCATATTCATCATATTTGCCGAGATATTTTCCATTATTAGGATCAATCCACATTTTAATATTAGTTGTAGGAATATCAAGAGCACCACCTTTTAGGGCTGTTTCTTGATATAAATCAGCTGTTACGGACTTAGTTCCTTGTAAAATTTCACCTTTATCATTTAAAATATAGCCTTGAACCGTATTACCATTTTTTGTACGATATACACCATCACCGTCAAATGTAAATTCTCCCAAGCGAGTATATACATTCTTTCCATCTTCTGTTTTTGTTAAGAAAAAACCATTACCTTCCAAAAAAAGATTATCTTTCGATGTACCCGGAGTAGATTTACCTTGGTCAAAACTTTTTTCATAATCATCATTTATTGCGCCATTGAGAAAAGTTTTAAAATTAACTTGTTTTTGTCTATATCCCGGAGTATAAATATTCGTCATGTTTTCCGCAATTATATCCATCCAATTAACGGTTGCATATTGAGTGTTTAAGGCTGTAATAAAAGCATCATTCATATATTACTCTCCTTGTCTTTCGTTACGTCTTCTTTGATTTTGTTCTTTACTGCTGTGAGAATATGATAAATCCGTATATGGAATATCATTTTCATTAAAAGTATTTTTCAATGATTCAATATTATTTCTTAAATACTGCTCGACGGCTTTATCTCCGGGGATAAAATGAGCTGCAATAGTCCCATTTTGACTAACCCTTAATACGACCGAGATGTTTTTATCAAAATCTATTCTTACCGGCTGATTTTTTTCACGAGCATTACTTAAAGCCTGCAATAAAGCTTGAGAAACTTCGGCATTTTTCTGAGCTTGATTAACGTCAGCTCCTTGATCGACCATACTCTGCGCTTGAGAAGAAATCGCAGCGACATTAACATTTTCATTTTTTGTTAAATTAATGAAGAATTCTGCATCACTTTCATTAATAGTTAAAGATGACGGAGTAGAATTTTCTCCTAAACTAAAGCTCCAAAAACCTTGTGAATGAATATTTGAACTCATCATTTGATAAATATTATCGGTAAGATTAGCATTTATATTACCTAGGGCGTTTTCCTTTATATTATCAACATTGGGTCCTTTTTCAGAAATTTTATCATTAAAATCAACTTTTTGATTTTCTTTTTTAGCTTCCGATGCTTTTTCTTTAGATTTAACATTATTTTCAGATTCTTTTTTTTCTGTCTTTTTTAGATCTGAAGATTTTTCAGATTTTTCAACTTCTGCAGATTTTTTCGCATCATTATCAGACGCTTTAGACAATTCTTCTTTAAAAGATTCCGAAGAGGTCTTTTGTACTTGAGTTTTTTGAGTTGTTTGGGTTGTTGATAATGTTGTCGTTGCTGCTGCTTCGATTGCCATAATTAAATACCTTCTAATATTTTATTTATTTATTTCTTCTACTATTTCTTGTTCGGATTTCTCGAGTTTTTGCCTATAAAACCGTGTTACGCCGAGTTCTGAAAATTGTTTTAGCTCTTGAGCTTTTTCTTCTTGTAAATAAGCCTCTTTATTTTTTTCTTTGTGTTTTTCAAGGACTTTTACAGCCTGTTCGCATTTTACTAATTTTGCAATTTCTTCATCTAATTTTGCCTGAAGTTCTTGTCTTATTGTTTCGAGCCTTTCTGCTTCTTCCCATAAATGTTTTAGAAATTTATCGTAAAAATCAAACATTTTAGGATCCGCTGAGCGCATACCATTTTTAGTGTTAGAAATTTCTTCATTATTTTTGCGAATATCATCTTCCGCTTTATTGACTGCTTGTTGAGCTTTTTGAACTCTCATTCTTTGCTCTTCTTTTTGGTTAATACGAAAGTCCAAAACTTTTTGCAATCTGTATCGAAATGGCATGTTTACTACTCTTTCTATTGTATTATGTCTTATTTTATTTATGTAATAAACATCTAAATGTACGATATTCTTTTAATTATTTTTTTTTATAAGTCAAGGGTTCAGAAAAAATTTTCCTGAACCCTTATTATGAAAAAAAGTATGTATAAAAGGCTAATTATTTATTCAGAATCTTCCGATCCGCCTTCGTGAACAGATAAAGAGATTCTTCTGTCAGTTGGATTAAATTTAATTATATATGTATCAATTTTGTCACCCACTTGAACAATAGACTTTGTTTCATTTTGATAATCAACTACTTCATTATGAGGAAGTAATGCTTCTACACCCGGAAAAACTTCTACAAAGGCACCAAAATGCTTTAATCTTGTAACTGTTCCTTCGACTTTATCTCCTTCTTTAATATTTTTTTCAGCTTCCATCCAAGGATCAGGCTCAAGATTTTTCAAACTCAATGATACTCTTTGTTTGTCCTCATCAACTGCAATAACTTCAACATCAATTTTATCGCCTACGTTCAAAATATCAGTCGGATGATCAATCCATCTCCAAGACAATTGAGAAAGCGGCAATAAACCATCAATTCCGCCTAAATCAATAAACGCACCGAAATCTGTAATTCTTACAACTTCCCCTTTTACAACCTGTCCCGGTTCAATCTGTGAAAATATATTTTTTCTTGTTTCTTCAACAGAATCATCATATACTTTTTTATTTGATAAAATAAAATTATTTTGCTGTGCATCAAGAGTCAATATTTTCAATTCTAATTTAGAGCCTACTTCAATTTCACTTTCGCGAGCCCTTAATTGACTTGAAGGTATAAATCCTCTTACGCCTGACACTTCAACAAGAACACCGCCTTTAACCACTCCAACTACTATTCCTAATATTGTGTCATCCGCATCTTTAGCTTTTTCCAATTCTTTCCAAGCATAAGCAAAATCAACTTTTTTCTTCGACAATAAGAATTGACCGTCTTCATCTTCTTCACGAATAATCAAAAATTCGTATTCTTCGCCTTTTTTGAACTTATCCTCAGGGTTTTCATCTTTATCCACCGCTTCAAATTGAGGAACTTTCGCTGTAGTTTTTGCACCAATATCAACTAATATGCCTTGCGGATCAAAACCACAAACAATACCTTTTACTAAATCACCTTTTTGGAATTTGTAATCATATTTTTCTAATAATGCTTCAAAATCAGCATCCGAAGAAACTTTTTTAGTTGCCATATCATACTCCATTGTCACTAAGACACTACCATTATTAACAGAATAATAATAGCAAAGTCATAGCAAAATGCAAAGTATTGTAAATTTTACTTAATATTTAAACTAATCTTTTAATGATTTTATCAGTTCCTTAATAGAATTACATTGCATTTCTAATTCTACAATTCTTGCTTTTGTCTGCTCGACTAGCTCTTGAGGAGCATTTTCGACAAATTTAGTATTTTTCATTCTACCGCTAAGAGAATTTTTTTCTGCCTCTAATTTTTGTAATTTTTTCTCTTGTCTTGCAATTTCCATATCAAAATCAATAAGATTTTCTAAAGGAATAATTATTTTTGAAGCAGATACAACAGCTGTCGCAGACTTCTTAGGCAAAGAATCTGTTTCTTTGGCATAAGAAATATTTTCAACTTTAGCCATACGTTTTACATAGCTTTCAATTTCAGTAAAAATCGGATATTCATCCTTTGAAGCTCTAACTTCGATATTAAAGTTTATATTCATCGGAATATTGAAACTTTGTCTTACATTACGTAATGAAGTAATTGTTTCAAACACCAATTCCATTTCCTTTGCTTCTTTAGGGAAAGATAATTTATCATGATATACAGGATATTGAGCAAGCATAATAGCTTTGGCATCAGTTTTCAACGGAATTAATTGCCATACTCTTTCTGTAATATGCGGCATAATCGGATGTAAAAGCCTTAATGTCATATCCAATACATAACGTAATACTCTCTGAGTATTGAGTTTTAAATTATCATCGCGTAACTGAATTTTTGCAATTTCAACATACCAATCACAATATGAATTCCAGAAGAAGTCATACAATGTATGAGCTGTTTCACCAATTCTATAGTTTTTAATATCTTCATTAATTTCTTTTGCCACAGAATTTAATTTATCTAAAATCCATTTATCAGCGACAGTTAAACTTGAAAAATCAATATCATTATCATCAACACCGCCAAGATTCATTAACACAAATCTCGATGCATTCCATATTTTATTCGCAAAATTTCTGCCGTATTCAAATCTCTCATCAGAAATTTTAATATCCTGACCACCATAAGTACAAAGAGACGTCATTGTAAATCTCAAAGCATCACACCCGTACTTATCAATAATTTCAACAGGATCAATTGTATTACCTTTAGATTTAGACATCTTTTGCCCTTTTTCATCACGAATTAAACCGTGAATATAAACGGTAGAAAACGGAGCTTTTCCAGTAAATTCAAGCCCCATCGTAATCATTCTTGCAACCCAGAAGAAAATAATATCAAAACCTGTTACAAGAGTTGTTGTAGGATAAAACTTTTTAAAATCTTTGCTTTCTGTATTTGGCCAACCCATTGTAGAAAATGGCCATAATCCCGATGAAAACCAAGTATCAAGTACGTCAGTTTCTTGTTCCCACAAATCAGGATTAGGATTTTCTTTAGCAACAACCATTTCTCCTGTTTTTTTATTATGATAAGCAGGAATTTGATGTCCCCACCAAAGTTGACGTGAAATACACCAGTCTCTGATATTTTCCATCCATCCGAGATAATTCTTTTCCCAACGTTCAGGGATAAATTTAATTCTTCCGTCTTTTACGGCTGCAATAGCTTCTTGTGCTAAAGGCTTCATTTTAACAAACCATTGTTCAGAAAGTAACGGTTCTATTGTTGTACCGCAACGTTGGCATTTACCAACATTATGTTCATGTTCGCGGGTTCTCAATAAAAATTTTTCATAAGAAAGCATGCCGACAATTTTTTCACGTGCTTCATACCTGTCTAAACCATGAAGCTCCGGTGGAACTTCTCCGCAAGCTTTCATTTTTCCTTCACCGTCAATAACCCAAATTGGTTTTAAACCGTGACGTTTACCCACTTCAAAATCGTTAGGATCATGTGCCGGAGTAATTTTAACAGCTCCTGTTCCAAAATTTCTATCTACATATTCATCTGCAATAATTGGAATTTCTCTTCCGGAAAGTGGAACAATTACCGTTTTACCTATCAATTCAGAGTATTTATGGTCATCAGGATGAACCGCAATCGCAACGTCACCAAATATTGTTTCAGGACGTGTAGTTGCAACAATAATTGCACCTGATTCATTTTTTAAGGGATAAGATATTTCCCACATGTGACCGTTTTCAGTTGCGTATTCTGTTTCAACATCTGAAATAGCAGATTGACAGCGAGGGCACCAATTTACAATGTATTTACCTTTGTAAATTAAACCCTTTTCGTACAATTTAACAAAGACTTCTTTTACCGCATCTGAACAACCTTCATCAAATGTAAATCTTTCTCTTGAACGATCAAATGACGCACCGAGTCTTTTACATTGGTCAAGAATTCTTGATTTATGAGCATTTGCCCATTTCCAAGTTTCTTCTAAAAACTTTTCACGTCCTAAATCATAACGCGATAAACCTTGTTCTCTGAGTTTTTTTTCAACAACATTTTGAGTTGCAATCCCTGCATGGTCAGTTCCCGGAACCCAAAGAGTCTCAAAACCGCTCATTCTATGGTATCTAACCAAGATATCCTGTAATGTTTCATCAAGAGCATGCCCCATATGTAACACACCGGTAACATTTGGTGGGGGTATTACAATAGAATATGGTTTTTTATCACTATCTGCATTCGCTTTAAAAAACTCATTTTCTTCCCAAAATTTATATATTTCACTTTCTGTGGATTTCGGGTCATATACTGTAGGTAAATCATTAATATTTTCTTTCATAATAAATAATCCTCGATAATTTTAGCAATTATAGAATAACACAAAAATAATTAAATAACTTTTTAAGATATTGAATTGTCTCAAATTATATGTTATAATGTTCATATAGTTTTTAATGGAGTCTGGAATGAGATTGGGTAATAATAAATTTGCTTATACATTAGCAGAATTAATGATTGTGATATTAGTTCTTTCAATTATTTTTGCCGCATTTGCACCTATTTTAACAAAACGCCGTACAGCATCAAACAGAAGTAAATATGCTGTATGGAACTGGGTTGCAGAGGATGCAACAACAGGTCCACGCAACGCTTATTATGAACCGGGTGACGCAAGTAAAACAGGTACCGCTCTATTCGGAATTACTCCTGAGTCTGAAGCAGAAGTCAATCAACTTGAACCAAATTCAAGGGTAATTATAAGATCTCTTGCTAATACTACAGATGGAAAAGTTCAAAGACAGATGCAATTTAGGTATGGAACAAACAGTACAAATGCATTTGCC
>CAYVSD010000048.1:0-14027 GCA_964453315.1 uncultured Muribaculaceae bacterium
GATAAATGTTCAGGATGTGACATTTCGCCGTTATGCGAATTGGTTTCGGGATAACCATTATGACATTTGGACGTTGGCTCGGGATGGTGAAAAAGCCTTAAAGGACAACGTTGAACCTTACATCTTGCGTGATATTTCAAAACTTGAGGTCGGGGATGTGCTTGTGGCAGATGGGCATAAACTCTCGTTCTTGGTACAAAATCCGTTTACCGGCAAACCCACACGGGCGACTTTAATCGGCTTTTTGGATTGGAAATCGACGGCACTTGTAGGGTACGAGATTATGCTTGAAGAAAATACACAAAGTATCGCATCCGCCCTGCGTAACGCAATAATCAACTTGCAAAATATCCCGAAAATTGTTTATCAGGATAACGGCAGAGCATTTAAGGCGAAGTATTTTATAAATACAGATTTTAAGGAGACTGGGTTTGAGGGTATTTATGCACGACTTGGGATTAAGACGGTTTTTGCTCGTCCGTATAATGCAAGAGCCAAAGTCATTGAGCGGTTTTTCAAAGAATTTCAGGAAAGTTTTGAAAAGCTTCTACCGACATATTCGGGTTCAAGTATTGAAAATAAACCCGCGCATTTTAAGCGGAATGAAAAATTCCACAAGCAATATTTTAAGCCGAATTATTACCCGACGATTGATGAGGTTAAAATGCTTGTTGATAAGTGGCTTGAATTTAAGAACTCTCAACCTTGCCCGAATGATAAAATGCGAACAATTGCACAAGTTTTTGAAAACAGAGCGAAAATCAAAATTGATACGGCTCAGCTTGACGATATGATGATGACGGCTGATATAAAAACTATTTATCAAAACGGGATTCGGTTCCTCGGCACGTTTTATTATTCAGATAAACTATATGGGCTCAAAACTCAGGTGATGATTCGCTATTCACTTTTTGATTTGTCAGAGATCAAAGTTTACACAGTCAAAAATCAGTTTTTGTGTACCGCAAAACGCGTGACTAAAACTCATCCGATGGCTTATCATCTTGGTGATATCAATGATGTGGAGGATTTGAAACAAAAAATTCAAAAACAAAAACGGCTTAAAAATAAGACGATTAAAGAATTACAGAAATTCTTGCCGAATGTAGATTTAAAATTTATTGAACAGGATATTGAAGAAGATGTTCAAGAGGTGATTGAAGTAAAACCTGTAAAAACGAAAAAGCCGACACCTAGAGAAAAACAGATGAACGTACCTGTGTTTTTAAACAAGTACGAAAAGTTTGAATGGCTAATGAAAAACGGCTGCACCTCTGTAGATGACAGGGCGTGGCTAGCTGAATACAAGCAAAGTGAGGAATATCGAGGTCTATATGAAATGTAAATTTGTGATAACGCAGAATGTAAAACGATTTGTGGATTTGATGGATACGCTAAAAAATGCGCCCGCGAATCTGCCCAAAATGGCACTTGTGTATGGCGATTTCGGACTCGGGAAATCGCAAACGATTATGTGGTGGGTTACGAATAACGATGCGATTTATGTGCGGTGCAACCACAAAATGTCTGCGCGTTGGCTTTTGACCGAGATTGTCGAGGAGCTTGATGATGTGCCGACATACCTGACTTCGCTTTTATTCAAGCAGATTGAGGATAAACTGCGCGAGCGGCCAAAGGTTTTGGTGGTGGATGAGGTGGATTTTCTTTTGAATAACTCGTCTGCGATTGAGATTGTGCGCGATTTGCACGACAAAATCGGGATTTCCGTGGTACTTGTCGGGATGAGCCTTGCGGAAGCAAAACTCAAACGGCACAAGCATATTTATGACAGACTTTTGGGGGTATTAAAGTTTGAAACTTTTAATAAAGAAGATGTGGCAAAAATTGTGACAGAGATTTCTGAAGTCGAGTTTGAGCCTGATGCGCTTGAACTTGTTTGTACAAAATTTAATCAGTTCAGGCAGATTGTGAAATTTTTAAATAAGGCCGAAAACGTTGCCGATATGAACAATTTGAAAACGATTACACTGTCTGTTTTGGAGGGAATATTGAATGAAAAATAAGATTTTGAAACTTGCTAAAAGACTTGAAACATTTAGGCTTGAGGATGTTGAATCGATTATGGGAGAGGGGGTAAAAGAAGTTTTACAGGAATTAGTTAAGGACGGGCAGTTGAACTTAGTTGGCGAAATTTATTCCTATAAAGCCGAGCAAAATTTACCCTTGCCGTTTTGCTTTAAGTTTCATTCGCAGGAAAAAATTGAGATGATAACAAAGTGTTTTTGTGCCGGGGTGAAGTCGAAACAGGCGAGTTTTCTTTTGGATATCGGGGATGCGACGATGCAGAATTTCTATAAACATTTTCGGCAAATGATTTATGAACGGCAATTGAACACCCTTAAAACGCACTTTGAACAAAAACCGAAAACTGCCAAGATGCGAAGGTTTTTCGATATACCTGTTTATTTTTATCTGTATAACGACGAACTTTTTGTAGCCGATAAACCGCTAAAGACAAAACGTAAGAAGTTTTCGCATACAAAAGAAGAATCTTTGCGGATAAAAGTTCTCTATTCCCGCCTCCGCCGATCAATAAACCACTCCCAAATGAAACAAAACCTCGCACAGCATGTGGCTGAGCATATTTGGAGGTATAGAAAGAACTATGTTAGACAACTGTCTAATATACTTTAAAAAATTTTTATATTATCATGTGCTAACTGATTAGGAGGTATGAATCTTGATAGACAACTATGATAATATGGATGATGTTTTTGAACAAATATTTGGATACAAACCTAGTAAACGCGGTAAAGGTTTTGAGATGCTTGCAGGTGCTGTATTAAAAATTATCAATGATGCAAATGATATAACTCATGATGTAAAGAAAACAGGATTATTCAGCTCAGACTTATATCAAATTGATATATTAGTTGATGATAACAAAGAATCTTTATTTGTTGAGGCAAAAGATTATTCCGAGCGCAAAAGTAAAACGGGTAGAGGTGATGCCCAAAAATTAGCTGGTGCATTGAATAATCTTGATATAGATAAAGGTTTATTGATATCTGCGACGGGTTTTACAAAACCAACAATTAAGTATTCTAAATCTACTAAAGTTAATCCAAATGCAAAAGAAATTAACTTGTGTTTAATAAGACCTGCTAACAAACAAGATACCGAAAACTTAATTTTTGAGATTGTTGTTGATGCAACTTTTCAAATGATGGATCATTCTAAATCAAAAACAAATATGTTGCTAAATCAAGAAAGTTTACACAAAACCATTGAAGAATTAAAAAAAGAAGGATTAGAAATAGGTAATCATGAAGCAAGAGTTGATGAATTTTTTGATAAAAATGGCAACCATTTATCATACGTGCATGACGTTATAACAACAAAATTACCAAGTGAAGTTGAAGGAGAACATAAAGGCACTTGGATACCTGAAACCGAAACTTTCGTAAAATTTAGAGATAAACTTATAAAAATTGATGGTGTAGAATATGAATTTATATATAATACCCATACAATTAAAGACTTTGTACATATTAAAGAGGAACCTATATTGATTGCAAAAAGCGAAGATTTAGGGTTGGATTACATAATTACTAAAAGGCAATTAGAAGGTATAACTTTTGGAACAAATGGTAATATAGACTATAGAGAGCACTATTAGTAAGGTTTGTGCTATCATATTATAACATTGCAAAGGAGTTAAGATGTCAGACACTCAGATAAAAGAAATAACAAATAATACGAAACAAGATTATGTAGATTTACTAGGTAGAGAAAAATTGGCAGAAAATTTTTTAAAAGTAATTCTCTCACAAAATGCAAAAGTATATAGTATAAATGCGCCTTGGGGTGCGGGGAAAACATATTTTTTAAAATTTTTAGAAAATTCTTGTAAAAATCATAAAGTCCCATTTATACAATACAATATCTGGGAAACTGACTACCTAGATAATCCTCTAAAATCTATTTTGAATGAATTTTTAAATTTAATTTTTAATTTAGAATGTGATGCATATATTACAAACGAAATAAAAGAACTAGCAATAAAAACTAGACAGTGCGTTTCTAAATTTATAGATTTTATAAAAATGTTTGGCTTCCATTTTGAATATGTGTTCCCATCTCAAGATGGACTAGGATCATATCAGATTGGTATTTCAAAATCACCTGATGAAAACATTGACGAATATGATAAAATGAAAAGCTTAAAAAACGAGATTATAAATAATCTTAGACAGATAGTATCATCCATTCCAAGTGATAAAATTATTATCGGTATAGATGAACTTGATAGGTGCAGGCCTGACTATGCAATAAAAACATTAGAAATTATTAAACATTTTTTTGATATTGATAAATTGGTATTTGTATTAGCTGTTGATAAAGAACAGTTAAAAAATACTGTAAAAGTTTTGTATGGAATTAGTGCAAATACAGATTGTTACCTTAAAAAATTTGTTGATGTTGAATATCTGTTGCCCACCCCAAATATTAGCATGTTTGTTAAATATTTAATTGAAAATAAATATTCACTAGTGAATGAAAGATTCCAAGTTTATAATAATAAACCTGCGATATTAATACAAAATCATAGGAATGAGTGGTATTGTTCATATGTACAAGAAAAAAACTATCTTGCCAATGTTATTATCAATCTAGCACAAATTTACTCGTTAGAATTAAGAGATATAGATAAAATTATATTAAAACTATCAATTATAATGTCTTGTTTCCCAGAAAATAGTGTTTTGTGCTTACCATTTTTAATTGATTTAATAATTTTAAATATATACCATCCATACATATATAATTATATCAAAACAACGATACCTGCTGATAATTATCAATCATTTGAAAAATTAAATAAATTGAGTATAGCCACACACAAAATAATAAAAACAATAAATGCTGATAAATATATTGAAAGCAATTTATATGAATGCCGTCGTGATCTAAAAAATTATTTTAATCTGATAGATTTCGCACAAGATTTTAATGCATAAAGGTTTAACCAGACTTCCGACTAGCTTCCGAGTTTGGAGGTGAGAAAATTCAAAACGGACTTTTTGTCCGAAAAGTGTCATCGGGGAATGTGCCGATATATTAAGGTTATAGCGATTTGGGTGAATTTATTGTGGAAAGTTACCGCCAAATTGTGGACAATAAAGTGACTTTATGAGTAGTTTCAGTCAAGTACTCGGAAGGGGATGTAATTCAAACATAAAGCCGAACTTCGGCAGAAAAATATTTTTTCAAATGTTCCATTAAAACCCAGGAAGATACTTCCCACTAAAATGGGGGAAGTCATCTATTTTAGAAGATTTAGACCACTTCCGGGTTAAAGTCGGAAGTAGAAAAATATGTAATTGAAATGTCCGATTCTAATCATAGGCTAAAACCATTGAAAACACGCTAATAGTCGGTATTTTACAAGATTTTAATCCGGACATCCATGTAATCGAAACCGGACAAAACGGACTTCAATTACATATTTTCAATTTGTCCTGTCTAACTATATCGATTTTACATCAAAATTTTACAAAATGTTCAATTTTTGCTGACTCTCTATAATCACATATAAAGATAAAAACTTTGATATAAATGTATCACGACATGCAGTTTGATTAATATAAACAGTAAGTTTGACAAACTCCCCAGGTCGGAAACGAACCAATGTGATTATTGCTTATTTAGGGGGACGACGAAAAACGAACCCGATTTTTTCGATTATGATTTTTTGAAATTTGCAACTTTCAAAAAATATTTTTTACATTAACACATTAACTCTGTTTTAATCACATTTCAAGTCCCTGAACATCTTCTTAATATCTTTTAATAATAATTATGCAAAAGGCAGTTTGTCATACACTCATTATGTTAGAGGCTAATTTTTGAAAAATTCAAGAGCTGAAAACTATTGATTTTTCGGTCAAAATCCGCATAATTATTACGAAGAAATATTACAGAACTATGAATTATCCGATAAAAATTTTGTATTTTCTTTAGAAATCATATCTGCAAGTTCTTCTTCTGTCGGCAATACCGTTTTATATTTGCTTGCAAATATTTGCTGACTTTCCTGAAGAACGGAATATTTAACCATAGTTTCAGATTTATCTGTACACATAATTATACCAATAGTCGGGTTGTCATCCGCTCCACGTTTTAATTCGTCAAACATTCTTACATACATATCCATTTGCCCGATATCTGAGTGCGATAGTTTTGTTGTTTTTAGGTCAATAACAACAAAGCATTTAAGTAAATAGTTATAAAATACCAAATCAGCATAAAAATGGTCAGTTTCTGTGCTAATTCTAAATTGACGAGCAACAAAACAAAAACCTTTACCTAGTTCAAGCAGGAATTTTTGTAAATTACTAATTAAGGCTGATTCTAAAGCACTTTCTTTGCCTTCAATATTTTCCGGTAAATCAAGAAACTCCAAAACATACGGATCTTTTATAAATTCTTTTGTATCAATTACAGCCGGCAGACATTTTTCTTCATTACTTGAATTTTCTTGTGTAGATAAAAGCCTGTGATAATATCCGCTTTTGATGTTTCTTTCAAGTTGCCTTGAAGTCCAGTTTTGTTCTGCGGATTCTTTAAAATAATAATCACGTTCTTTTTTATCGTCAATTCTGATAATTGTTCTAATATTTGTTCATGATAAATTCGCTACGCACTGCGTATCGAATTCAGGATATGTCAGATAAAATTGACGCATATTCTTTAAATTGGCTTCAGAAAAGCCTTTGCCGAAAGTATCGGTTAAATATTTTGACAAATTCTCAATAAGTTTTGTCCCATATTCAGCTCTTGAAGCTCCGCCTTGTTCTTCTTCTACAATGCGTTGACCGATTTTCCAATAGGTTTCTACCATAATGGAGTTAACTGTATGATATGCTTTAGCACGTGCAACATTAAGTAATTCTGCTATATCATTATATATTTTAGAAACTTCATTTGCCATGAATACCTCCGAACACCTTTATTTTAGCATAAATACGCTTACATATTAATAAGTAAAGTTTTGTAAAATAAAGGGATAATCTACCTTTACAGATTTTAGAAAATCTGCTATCTTTGTAGTAATATTAACTAGACATGAGGGAATTTTTATGAACATTTACCAACAACTAACAAGTAATCCTATTACAAACAAAGATAAAATCTCATTTATAGAAAAATGTATTGAGTTTGTGCAAAAACATAAAAATGAAGATAAAGAAAAATATTCTGATGCTTTGTTTTGTTACAAACAACTTATTAACAATTTGATGTATCCAAGCAAAAAAAATCCAATACCATCTAAAAAACAGAGAAAAAATGCTATTGAAGTTACAGTAGAAATTGAAGAACACATGGAACTAAACGAAAATATAAAACAAAGAGATAAAGCAATAGCCGAAATATTAAAACATGAGTTAGACAAACAATAGATAATAAATGCCGTACACTATATAGGAAGAAAGGAAAATTAAAATGTATTACAACTACCCTCTATTTCAACAATTACAACTATTTAAAGACATGTATGATTACACCGACGCTTGCAGAACAATACATAATCCTTGGAAATCAGATTTTGAAAGATTCCACGCCTGCCTGACAATCGGTCAGTTTTGGAATAAGTATAATGTGGTTAGATAATAAATAAACTATAGTTGCATTATTTCGTCATAATGTTTTTCATCAATTAGTTTTATAAAATTGAAAAGTTGTTCTATTTCGTTTTTAGTTACAAACAATTTAAATTCTTCTAATGTTTCTAAATCCTCACATTCTTCTGTATGGCTTGAAGCATTAGCAATATCCTGTAAGTATTTGTATTTACATTTTTCGTCCTCTGAAATATTTTTTGTAACAATTTCATATCTGGTAAAAATTGTGTTTTGACGTGGACACCTAAAAGCTAAAAATATTTCAAGGATTTTCCTTATAGAATTACCTAAAGGTATTTCTTTTATCTTACTATCTTCCATTTGATAAACCTGTCTAAGATATTTAATTGTATGAGTATATTCTGAAGTATATGTTCGTAAATAATCATCCGCATTTACAATAATAGATGTATTTTCCTTCGTTATTTGGAATAACTGATACATTTCGCCTATTTTACCTTTGTTTTTTAATATAGCTCTTATTTTTTTATAAAAATAAAAATTATGAGTTAAAATAAAAAGTTGTTCAAAACTACTAGGTTTATTAAACTTTGTTGCTAATAAATTTATTAGATTAAACAAATATTGTTGGTCTAAACTACTTACGGGATCATCAATTACAATAATAGCATTTTTTAAATCAAAATTGTGCGTTTTTAGTGTAGCTAAAAAATATGCAAAAGCAATAACCGTTTTTTCGCCTTCACTTAAATTTTTTGCGATTTCTCCATTTTCGCGACAAATGTAATAAGATTTAGTACTTTCATCATAAGTTAAAGTAAATTTTCTACAGCCAAATACAATATAAATATATCGTTCAATTTCACTCATGGGAGCTTTTTGATTTGTTAATTCGGCATTCAAATTTGCTATTTCATTATTAATCGTTGTAATTTCTGATTTAACTTTTTCGATTTCGGATGTTAGAATACTTAATTTGTTAAATCTATTAATTACATCGGTCTTAATTTGTTGAATATAATAATTTACTACAATATTTTTTGCATTATTTTTTACATTTTTTATATTAGCAGTATTAGTATTATGTTCTAAGATTAATTGGTTTAATGTATTTCTAGCATTTATGTAACTTTGAATTGCTTGTGTATTAGTAAGTGTAAATATTTTATCCGGAGAATGTTTCTTTTGACTTAACAAAGAACAAGTATTTTCTAAAAAATTTTTATAATTTTTAAATGCAACTGAATAGTTGCTTAAAGTTTCTTGTAATACTTTATTGCAAAAATCTTCTGTTCTTAAAGTAAAAACAATATTTTTGGCAATATTATTAAAATAATTGAAAGTTTGTAATAATTCTTGTAAACATTTTTCAAATTCGAGAAAACTATCATCTTTTTTAACAATTTTCTGAATGTCTTCATAACGCTGTTGCCAATTTGTAATAGTTTGATTACAGAACGGACATATTTCTTCTGTTTTTAATTCTAGACCTTTTTCAATCCATTGAACCAATTCTTCTTTAATATTTGTGCGTTTGTATTCTGTTCCTAAAATTTTCTCAAGTTGATTTAATATTTTATCTGAAAGAATATTAAAATTTATTTCAGGTATTAGATTTTTTATTGGTTGAACATATTCTTTTGCATATTCATTTTTTTCATCTTCTGTAATGGTTGTATCATTTTCACAATACTTATTATAATCTTGCTTAAAATGACTTTTATTATATTCTTGTGAATTTTTAATATTCAAATCTCGTCTGATGATATCAGCCGTATCTTTATAAATATTTTCTAATTCTTCGTTTAAATTATCATAATCATTTTGAGCTTTAATTTTCTTTTTTCCTTGTACATCAATAAAATAACTTTCTAATTGCTTATTAACTTCTGAAATCTTATTTTTAATTTCCTTTGCAGTTTCACCTATTGTATAAGTAAGAGCATTAGTTTGTGCATTGTTATTATCTAATGTCAAATTATTATTTACAAAATCTCTATTGAATATTTTTATATAGTTGCAATATATATTTTCTTGAAATTCTGTAATATGTTGGTTATTATCTAACAAAATATCAAAATCTTCATTATAGGATTTATTATCAAAATCTTTAGAAATTTCTCCCTCATTCAAAAATCTAAAAAAACTTGATAAAGTTGTTTTCCCAGTACCGTTTAAACCAAAGAAAAGATTATATTTTTTAAATTCATTTAAACTGTTATCTGCTTCAAAATTTATAAAACTACCAAAGTTTTTTATTTTTAAAATCTTTTTTATCATTCAGTACCACTCCATATCACAATTTATGAATTTTCAATGCAATTTATTTCATCTTCTGTTAATTCATATAACTTATAAACAATGTTATTAATTTCTTTTTCATATTGTTCACATAAGACATTATTACAATCTGCTTTTTGTTTTTCTTCTAATAATTTATTTACAAGATTTTCTATGTCATTTTGTATGTATTCGGGAGCAATAATTATTGGTAAATTATCAACCTCATATCCGTTTACATTACTGTTTGTGCTTGAAATTTTAAAGATGTAATCTAATAATGAACTATTTAACAATCCTAAAATATATTTTTTATTGACAGGCTCGCTAAAATTAAGGTAGTTTACAGAATTAGCACAATAAATACCAGCAGGAATAATTGTCATTTTTAGTCTGTGTTGTTCATTAACTCCTGTTAAGCCTTGCATTACAATTCTTTCATAATTATGATGTTGTGCTTTTTCTGCTTTTACTTCTGATAAATATTTTGATGAATTTAAAAATTGAATTTCGCCTTGGCTCATTTCATTTCTTTTTAAGTATCTGTCAATTATTGCACCTTTTATCATTTCACTGTCTTGAGGATTGTCTGTTATATATTGGGCGTTGATTGATATATCAATTTCCCCAGTGTAACAATGAGCTATGCTACTTAAAGGTTGTGATATTTTTCTAATTTTTCTTATCAGGTCAATATCTTTGGCACTAGCAAGTGGTATTGTTAAATTTTCATCAAGTTCATTTATAATATTCAAATCTAATTTTGTCATTGGTATTGTTTCATCAACAAATTTATTATCATTTTTCCTTAAATTAAATGAATTATTTTTGTTTGTATACCTTAACGCACTTACTATACAAACAGATACTTTTGCATGTTCAAATACTCTACGTCTTGTACTATCTCGTTCTGGGAATGCTTCTATATCAACAATAGAATAGTTATCAAAAACATACTTTCTAAGTTCTTTTAATGAGGAATCACAAGCAAAGGCTAGAGGGAATATTTGAATAAAAAATCCTTTTTGTTTTAAAAGTTTAAAACCTCTTAATATGAAAAATTTATATATGTTCAACATTCCTGTTATTGCTGATTTATATTCAATATTATTTCTTAAAAAGTCTGTTAAATCAGAATCAGTTTCTATTGAGATTTTTTGATTTTGCTTTTTATTAAGCAAACCATAAGGTGGGTTTGCAATTACTATATCAAACCCATTAAATACACCATTTTCATCAAGCAATTCCGGGAATTCTATCATCCATTCCATAGAATTTTGATATACACCTTTGTTGTTATTTTGTTCAAACAAGCTTAATTGGCGAGTTGGAAATATTTTGTTTTTGATAGTCTTAATTTGTTCTTTTAAGTCTGATTTTGAAATTTTGCTTTCTGTATTTTTGTACTCTGCAACAAGATTTTTGTATTCTTTTATGCTCTTTGCTTCGGCTGTTCTGCCGTCAAGTGATTCTAATGCACAATGTCCTACTTTTACCTCATACGCACTTACAAGCGAGTTACCGCATTTAATATTTATATCAATGTTCGGTAATATCTGCATTTCATCAGTATTGCCGATATAATATGTGTTTTTCAAAAGTTCTATCCATAAACGCAAACAACAGATTTGTACAGAGTTTGGGTTAATATCAACACCGAACAAACAGTTTTCAATAATTTTGCGTTTTTCATCAAATATTGCTTTCTGTACGGCTAATGATTCTTGATTATTGCGTTTGTACTCAAATTGTGTTTCTCCGTCTTGTTCATAAATTACAAGCGAATCATTTTGTATTTCTACCTTATTGCGAACAGGCAACAACCCTAATTCACTTTTTAGGGCAACAATATAATTCAAAACTGATACTAAAAAGTGTCCTGAACCGACAGCAGGGTCGCATATTTTTAGACTGTCTATAATTTCGTTATAAAAATCTCTACGTTCTTTTATATGTACATCATAAGAAATTAAATGTTTTAAATCTTCAATAGTAGTACATGGTGCTTTATCTTCGCCAAAAGCTTTGTTGAATTTCTGCAAAACAATGTTGTTTATCGAAGTTTCTGCCATGTACTCAGTTATATATGCAGGCGTAAAGAATGAACCGTCTTTATAGCCGTTTAGTTTTTCAAATATCAAACCTAATACAGAAGAATTAATTATGTCTTTTTTAACATCATTTTCAGTTATGTTTGAACTAAAACTGTATGCTTCAAGAAAATCAAGCAAGTATTTCAGTAATGTAGGATTCTGCGGATAATTTTTGACTTTTGATAAAATACTACCTTTGCACAAAGATAAAGTTATTTCGCTATCAAGGTTTGAAATGTTGCCATATTTAGATTCAAGTTCTGACCTTTCAAAAAGCGAACTGTTTAAATATGGTATTTCGTGTTCATCACGTTCGCTTAATGGCTTTCCTAAAACATTAAAAAATAATCTGTTTAACTTGGCAAATGTTGGAATTTTGTCAAAATTTAAAAAAGCATAAGTTTTGTTATTGTCATTAAAAGAAATTAACTGACTTTCAAACAGTTTCAAGAATAATAAACGGTTTAACCATACAATAATTAAATTTATAACATCATCAAATCTGTTACAGTTCAAATCGTAAGAAATTCTATCCCTCAATGTACCTTTTATGTCAGAAGCCACAATTTTCTTTTGATTTTTGCCTTCTTCTTTCAATCCTAAAATATACAATAATTCGTTATAGAATTTGGAATTTAATTCATTTGAATCCTTTGGCGAATATTCTCTTAACAAGAAATCCGGATGTAATGCTTTGTACAAGTATTTAAGCTGTCTTAAATCATTATCGTTTAATGAATTGTTTAAAATCTTTGATTTGTATTGTATTAAATCAAATTCAGCATAATCAAAAGAAATACATTTTTCTTTTATCTTTGCTCCTATTTGGTCGTAAAGAGTCCTTGTATCTGTATAAGCAACTTGATTATTCCTGAACTGCAAACATATTTTTTCTAAATCCTTATTACAGAATTGTTTTGGATTGAAGAAAAATAAGTGTTCGGTATCTGTAATAACGACATTTTTAATGTTGTAACTAATTTCTTTACTGTCTTGATTGTAAAAATACCAAATAGCCTCTTGCAAAGCCTTTTTATTTACATCTTCGCTATCAGCTTGCAACATTTCAGACTTATTGTTAGGTGCTTTAAATTCAAAAATAACTTGTGTTTTGTTATCTTTTTTAACCGATAAATCAACACGATTTTCATTGAGCAAAGTAGTATAATTTTTTAGTAAATGCTTGTTAAAAACACCTTTTAATAATTCTTCATTAGTTTTATCAACAGTTTCCAATTCGGCAAAAAAATCACGCAAATTTTTCAGAAAAGAATTAAAATCTTTTTCGTCAATATTTTTGCTTTTATATGCTTTATTATAAGACCCTAGAAAATTATAAAACCTTGACTTCGCCACACTCAATTCTCCTATGATTTGTGTTGATTATATCATGAACATGGAAGCTTATTTAATTGTGTTTTATTGTAAAATCTTTTATAGTGCTTTCGCTTTTGTGACTTCTTTCATGTATTGTGTTTCGTGATATTAGGAGGAATTATGGAAGAAGTTGGATATAATATTACGAATAAAGAATTTAAGCAGATTAGCAAATGGGCAGAGAATGTTTATAACATAGCGGTTATTGTGGATTATTTTGTATCAAATCAACCTGAAATAGAGGAATGTTATAACCTTGCACCCGTAATTAAAAGTTTGAGAGATAACGCAGATTTATTAAATGCATTTTTTATTGATAATGAAAAATGATTTTTTTATTTTCACATCGCCGTAAAATATCAAACTAACCGTAAAATATCAAACTACCGAAAAGCATTGAAAATAAAGTGAAAGTGCGAGCAGTTAAAATGCAGATAAAGTGCAAGAAAGATTAGTTTGATATTTTTTAAATCAACCTGCTTCCGACCGCAAAAAGCCCTATAACGAGCGGACTTTACAAGAAATTATCAAACTAATCATCTCTGTCAAACTGATTGTTTTACTACAATAAAACTAAAGCCGATATTCCAAACAATAATAGAAAATCAGTACAATTGTAAAAGAACAAACAGTTTGATTATTAGAAACAGACAGTTTGATTATTTCGGAC
>CAYVSD010000049.1:0-12938 GCA_964453315.1 uncultured Muribaculaceae bacterium
ACTCGCGACATCCTCCTTGGCAAGGAGGCATTCTACCACTGAATTACCCCCGCATCTTTTGCGTTAGCTATTTAATCATACATGCTAAAAAATAAATTTCAAGTACTTTGTTTAAAATTTAAACATAATTACATTTTTTAATATTAAAATATAGTTAAATTCGTTTATGGTATTATTTTTTATATGTGTAAGCCAAAATTAAGTATCATTACAATATGTTTTAATTCTCCTTATTTAGAATTAACGTGCGATAGTATTGTAAATCAAATATGGCAGGATTTTGAATGGATTGTTATTGATGGCGGATCAAATGAAAAGACTTTAAAAATTTTTGAAAAATATAAAAGTCGTATTAATAAATTTATTTCAGAGCCGGATAGTGGTATTTATAATGCTTGTAATAAGGGTATTAAGCTTGCTGAAGGGGAATATTTAAATTTTATGAATGGCGGTGATGCATATTGTGATAATACGATTTTGCAAAATGTTTTTTCTCGTGATTTAGATGATGATATTTTGTATGGTGATGAATATTTTGATACAAGATGCAATAATATTAAGAATTTAGAAAAAATGCCCGAAAAAGTTACGGAGGATTTTCTTATAAAATCGACAGTAAGGCATCAATCAAGTTTTATTAAAAGAAAACTTTTTGAAAAATATGGCCTTTATGATGAAAATTATAAAATTGTTAGTGATTGGGAAAAATGGATTGTATTTTTAAAAAATGGTGTAAAATTTAGATATATTCCTGTTGTTATTGCGAATTACGATACAGCCGGTTGCTCTTTTTCAAAAGGATTTTCACGACTTCATAATAAAGAACGAAATGAAGTTTTAAATAAATATTTTACTCCAAGGAAAATTCATCAAGTTTTGAGTGAGAAATATACTTTTGTTGAACAGATTTTTTCAGTTAAAAATGATAAAAATAAACGACATAAAATAATAACTGTATTTGGTATTCATATAAAATTTAAAAGAAAATCAAAATGATTTCAGATAATTTAAAAATATTAGATTGTACTTTGCGTGAAGGCGGGTATGTAAATAATTGGAATTTCGGGTTCTATAATATTTTAGATATATTAAAGAACCTGATTGAAGCTAATATTGATTATGTAGAGTGTGGTTTTTTCAAGTCAGTAGAGTATGACAAAAATAAAAGTTTATTTTCAGAAATTTCGCAATTGCAAAAATTAATTCTAGACAAACCAAATAAATCAATATTTACTCTTATGATTAATTATGGAGAATATGATTTAAAAAATATCCTCGAAAGCGATAATGATAAGTTTTTGTTTAGAATTGCATTTAAAAAAGAACAAATGAAGAATGCTATATGTTATTCTAAGCAATTGCGGGCTAAAGGTTACGGGATATTTATAAATCCTATGCACACAAATACATATACAAAAGATGAGTTATTATTTTTGATTGAAGAAATAAATAAATTTCAAATCCATGGTTTTACAATTACTGATACAACCGGTTCTATGGTCGAAAAAGATGTTATTTCGATATTTAAATTGGCGGATCAAAATTTAGAAAAAAATGTTGCTTTGTGTTTTCATTCTCATAATAACTTGCAATTGTCATTTTCTAATGCGTTGAGTTTAATTAAAAATAACAAAGATCGAGAATTAATAATTGATTCCACTCTCAAAGGAATTGGCAGGGGAGCCGGAAATCTGTGCACAGAGCTTATTACAGACTATTTGAATAAAAATTATTTAAAAAATTATGATGTAACAAAGATTTTAAAAATTATTGGTGATCAAATAAATTCTATTTATATCAAAAATCCATGGGGATATTCTGTTCCTTATTATATTTCTGCGGCAAATAAATGTCATCCTAATTATGCGAAATATTTGACAGACCGGCATGTGAATAGTGTTCAAGTTGTTGCAAAGCTGTTAAAATTAATTCCTGATGATAAAAAAACTTGTTATGATGAAAAAATAATAGAACAGATATATTTGGGAAATAAAAAATAATAATTTGCATTTTTCATTATATTAAGTACAATTTAAATATAGGTTAAGTTGATTATAAAAAGAGGGACAGATGAAGAGCATAATATTAGCGGGCGGTTCAGGCAGTAGGTTGTGGCCATTATCAAGAGATGAATATCCGAAACAATTATTATCTTTTGATAATAATGAAAGTTTATTACAAAAAACGTTTAAAAGATTGTCTTCTTTTTCTAAACCTTCTGAAATTGTGACAATTACTAATGTAAAACATTTGCCGAGTATAAGATTGCAGCTTAATAATATTGATAAATCAAATGTTGTGATAGGAGAGCCGTTAGGTCGAAATACAGCTCCGGCAGTTGCTTCTGTTTTGGAATATTTTAGGCAAAAGTATAAAGAGGATGATGTTGTACTTATAGTTCCGTCGGATCATTTGATTAAGAATATTGAAGCATTCAAAAAAACTGTTGAAGAAGGTTTAAAGCTTGCAAATGAAGGTTATATTATCACCTTTGGTATAAAACCAACTTATCCGGAGATTGGCTATGGTTATATAAAAACAGAAAAGGCTTTATCAGTTGGGTATAAAGTTGAGAAATTTGTAGAAAAACCGGACTTGCCAACTGCTGAAAAATATTTAAATAGCGGTGAGTATTATTGGAACAGCGGAATTTTTATGGGTAAAATTTCTACATTTTTAAACGAATTTAAAGCTTTTGCTCCCGAAATTTATGAAAATTTGAAAAAACTTGATTTTTCGAATAAAAATCAGATTGATTTTTTTGCTTACGAAAATATGCCTTCAATTTCTATTGATTATGCCGTTATGGAAAAATCATCCAATATCGCTCTTGTAGAGTTAAAATCTGATTGGAATGATTTAGGTTCTTGGCAATCAATTTATAATGTTAATGATAAAGATGAAAACGGTAATGTTATAACGGGTAAGGTTGTTGTTGATGATGTAAAAAATTCTTTGATTTATTCTCAAAAAGAAATAGTTGCGGTTTCAGGGCTTGAAAACATCATTTTGGTTGAAACAGAAGATGCAATTATGGCTTGTAAATTAGATGAATCGCAAAATGTTAAAAAGTTGTATGAAAAATTGAAAGCTCAAGCAAGTGATACAACCAAATTGCATAAAACGGTATTTCGTCCTTGGGGCTATTATACTTGCATGAACAGTGGTGAAGGGTATTTGACAAAAACAATATGTGTTTTACCGGGACAAAAATTGTCTGTTCAATCTCACAATCATCGTTCGGAGCATTGGGTTGTTTTGGAAGGTACGGCATTAGTTTTGCTTGACGGTAAAGAAAACATTGTTAAAGCCGGTGACAGTATAGATATTCCTCTTGGAGCGAAACATTCTTTACAAAACCCTTATGACAAGGACTTGAAAATCATTGAAGTTCAAAAAGGTGATTATATTTCGGAGGATGATATTATCCGCTATGAAGATTGTTATGGTCGCGTTTAATTATTTTTTTGATGTTTTATAAGGTAAATAATAAGAACCTCTGATGCCTACTTGATAATTATTGTTTACTTCTCCGAAAGCGACTATTTTGTTTATACCGGCTTGTAAACCAATATCAAAATTTTTAGCACTGTAATTTACATTTGCTTCTATACTGCTAAGACTTGTTTCTTGTGTTTTGATGTGAACAGCAGTTAAATTAGCACTTATTCTTTTTCTTGGGTTATTGTAATTTCCTTCAAAAGTAATATAATGACTGTATTTTGGTTTATCGCCTTGTTCATAAATGCCTTCTTTTACTGCACAAAATTCAGCATTTAATGTTTGACCATTTCTCCATTCTTTTTGAAATTCTACAACAGAACCAAAAGCCATTTGTAGTGCTTCGTTATTTTCTTCTTTTGGTGTGCTATATCTGTATGCGCCTAAAACTGGAGCTGCTACAAGTTTTACTCTTTTTTCAGGATTGTTTATTATATTTATACCGTATTCTGCAATAAAGCCGCATTTGGTGTTGTCGTATTCAAAATCAACATTGAAACCTGTTCCGTCTTTATCCAAAACTTTTTCAAGTTCTTTTGTTTCAGCTTTGGCTTCAGCTTCTGAGGCAGGAGTTGTTATTTGTTTTTCATCAATTGGGCTTGGAGTTGTGTTTTCCTGAACGTCACTTGCGCCGTTATTTTTTCTGTTTACTAAGATTAAATCCTTGACCTGTTATGTTTTCGCGTTCGTATCCAAAATTGGCACTTCCGAATATAACAAAATTTCCGTTTTTATTTTTCCAGCTGTTAGTGATATCAGCTTGGAAGATCGTTGTTCTGCTTCCTGTATTTGATTCATAAGATGTATATATAGAACCTTGTAATAATCCGTTATTCGGATATTCTCTTGTGATATTGTCTATATGTTGTTGTCCGGCATTATCAATATCTGACATAGTTTCAACAAGATTGTTCAAATCTTCAAAATGTTCTTGTCCGATTGATGATAAATTTGATTTATTAGCCAAATTATTGTTTGTTGCCATAAGTTTGGTGTAAGAATTATTTACTGTGCTGTGTGAGTTTCTAAATCCATTGTTAACTGGATTTACGGATGTAACTTTTCCGGTATTGTCCCCCATAGTATCTCCTGTGTATATTTTCCCCGTGTATTCCATATAAAGTATTTTTGTTTAAAAAAAAAGATTTTTTGTTACAAAATTTAAAAATTTTCTGTTTGAAAAGATTTTTCTTGATAAAATTTTCTTATGACAGATGAAATGCAGTATGTACCGTTGCATTTGCACACGGAATATTCACTTTTAGATGGTGCGATCAGAATTGGTGATTTGTGTAAGTTTTGTAAAGAGCATAATATGCCGGGTGTTGCAATTACTGATCACGGTGTAATGTATGGTGCGATGGATTTATATATAGAAGCAGACAAAATCAATGCTTCTGAAAGGGCTAAGGTTGAGGAGGATCCTACTTATAAGCCAAAATTATTTAATCCTGTCATCGGGGAAGAATTTTATGTTCACAATGGAGATTTGTCTGAAAAAGATCCTAATAACAATCCTCGTTATCACCTTGTGTTGCTGGTTAAGAATAATGTTGGATATAAAAATTTAGTTAAATTATCTTCAATATCGCATATAGAAGGATTTTATGTAAAACCTCGTATAAATTTTGAACTTTTAGAAAAATATCACGAAGGTTTGATATGTTGTAGCGCGTGTTTAGGCGGCGAAGTTTTACAGCTTTTGCAAAAAAGTGATTATGAAGGTGCGAAGGCTGTTGCGCAAAAGTATAAGGACTTGTTTGGAGAGGATTATTATATTGAACTTCAGGATCATGGGTTAGAGGAGCAAAAACGGACTAATCCGGAGTTAATTCGTCTTGCCAAAGAGCTTGATATTAAAATGATTATTACGAATGATTCGCATTATTTGAAAAAAGAAGATGCGGATTGGCATGACACATTGTTGTGTATGCAAACCAAATCTTTAAAATCCGATACAAACAGATTTCATTTTTCTAATAATGAATTTTATGTAAAAACTGCCGATGAATTGCGGGAAGCTTTCCGTTGGATGGACGGAGAAACGTTTAATGACTGTATAAAAAATACTGTAGATATCTGTAATAAGTGCCATATAACGGTTGAATGGAAAGCACCTCTGCCGGATTTCCCGGTGCCGGAGGGTTATACAACTGATACTTATGTAGAAGCTCTTGTTCAAAAGGGAATGAAACGTAAGTATGGAGAAGAAAATATTACACCGGAATTGCGCGAGCGCGCAAAATATGAGCTTGGCGTTATTCAAAAAATGGGTTTTAGCGCGTATTTTTTGATTACTTGGGACTTTATAAAATTTGCAAAGGATAATGGAATTCCTGTCGGGCCGGGCAGAGGATCTGCTGCGGGTTCTTTGGTTGCTTATTGTTTGGATATTACAGACTTAGACCCAATTGCAAACAATCTGTTGTTTGAAAGATTTTTAAATCCGGAGCGTTTTAGTATGCCTGATATTGATACGGATTTTTGTATTGACAGGCGCGGTGAAGTTATAGATTATGTTGTTCAAAAATATGGAGCTGATAAGGTTTGTCAGATTATTACTTTTAACACGTTAGCTGCAAGAAACGCGATGAAAAGTGTTGCTCGTGTTTTTGATATTCCGTATGCAAGAAGTAAACAGCTTTCTGATTTGATTTCCGGCGATCCGGGGGCAAAAATTTCGGATGCCTTGCAAGACGGAATGGAGCTAAAAAAACTTTATGATGAAGATCCTGAGGTTAAGAGATTAGTAGATACGGCTTTGCATGTTGAGGGTTTGAAGAATGCTACGGGCATGCATGCTGCAGGGGTTATAATTTCTTATAAACCGCTTGATGAGATAGTTCCCGTACAGTATGGGAAAGAAGGGGCTGTTGTAACTCAGTATCATAGAGAAATCTTAGAAAAAATGAAGCTTTTGAAAATGGATTTTCTCGGGCTTCGTAACCTCACTATGATTTCTAAGACCGTAAAACTTGTTAAACAATGTCAGGGTATAGATATTGATATAAATCACATTCCTCTTGATGACAAGCCGACTTTTGATATGCTTATCAGGGGTGAAACGGTTGGTGTGTTCCAGCTTGAATCTCAGGGAATGACAAATCTTGTTAAAAAACTTCAGCCTGACGTATTCGAAGATTTAGGTGCGTTAGTTGCTCTGTTTCGTCCGGGACCTTTAGGATCCGGCATGGTTGATGATTTTGTTGAAAGAAAGCATGGACGTCAAAAGATTACATATCCGCATCCTCGTTTAGAGCCTGTTTTGAAAGATACGTACGGAACAATGGTTTATCAAGAGCAGATTATGCAGATATTTCAGGTTATGGCTGATTATTCGCTCGGGGAAGCCGATAAAGTTCGTCGTATGATGGGCCATAAAGATCCTGCTGCGATGGCAGCGCAGGAAGGAAAACTTATAAAAGGTGCTGCAAAATATGGAATGAGTGCGGAAGATGCCAAAAAACTTTTCGAACAGATACAAAACTTTGCGGCATATTGTTTTAACCGTGCGCATTCATCTGCTTATGCTTTTGTTGCTTATCAAACTGCGTATTTAAAATGTCATTATCCTGTTGAATATTTGTCGGCTTTACTTTCAAGTGTGCCAAATGATCAGGAAAAAACACAAGCTTATATTGAAGAAGCTTTGAAATATGGTATTAAGGTTCTTCCGCCTGATATAAATAAATCTTATCTTGAATATACTCCTGACGGACAAAATATTCGTTTTGGACTTGCGTCTATCAAACAAGTTGGTGAAGGTGTTATTGAAGAAATTATAAAAGAACGTGAGGCAAACGGCGAATATAAATCTATTTATGATTATATCAAGCGTTTGGATGTAAAATGTTCGAATAAAAAAACCTTGGAAGGTTTAATTAAGTCAGGTGCATTTTCTACAATAGAAAAAAGCCGCAAACAGCTTTGGGATAACATTGAATATATTACATCTACCGCTTCAAAAGAAGCAAAAGAAAAAGAATCAGGTCAGGCAAGTTTATTTGATATGTTGGGGGATAGTACTCTTGTAAATGATGCAAAATTTCATCTTGCAGGATCTGATGAGGAGTATGATGCTCGTCAAATTCAAATTTTCGAAAAAGAATTTTTAGGATTTTATGTAACAAGCCATCCGCTTTCTACAATTCGCGATAAATTGCCGTTTTTGATGACCCATAAAATTTCACAAATCCCTACTATTGCAAATGATAAAGTTGTAACAATTTGCGGTCTTGTTAGTGCTGCAAAGCAAATTCCGACCAAAAATGATCCGACAAAATTTATAAGATTCGTTACTATTGAAGACTTGACAGGCAAAATTGATACTTTAGCGTTCAATTCAAAAATTGCAGAGTATGGTGATTTGCTTCAGAGCGAACAGCGCATTATTGTATCAGGAAAGGTTAGCCGCAGAAGCGATGACGAGCCGCCTATAATTTTAATAGATACGGTAAAACCTGTTGATAATGCAAATATATTTTCAATTGAATTGAAGGATGATTTTAAATTCGAAGAATTGATGATGCTGAAACAAATGCTCTGTGCTCATTCCGGTTCTGATCCTGTTATGATGAAAATGGCAGATTTGACAGGGGATGTAAAGATTTTAACTTCATCAATTTTTTGGGTAAATTCTTCAAATGAGCTTGTAAATTCTATAAATAAAGGTTTTGGAGACCGAGTTTCAATTAATGTCAGATCAATGGACAAAAATTGGTAATTTTTTCTATTGCTCTTTCAGACATCAATTGACCTTTGAGTTTTTTGTTCTTGCGTTCTTTTTTAGGAAGCTCAACCGGCGGAATTATTCCCCAGTTTGAATTTATTGGTTGGAAATTATTATTTTCGGGATTGGTTATATAATGAGTTAACGCACCAAGCATGGTTTCAGGCGGGAGTTCAAGTAATGGCTCATTATTTAGATATTTTGCCATGTTGATTCCGGCGAGCATGCCTGAAGCTATGGATTCTGTATAACCTTCAGTTCCTGTAATTTGTCCTGCGAAGAACAAATCTTTTCTTGAATTTGTTTGAAGTGTCGGTTTGAGTAATTTCGGAGAATTTATAAAAGTGTTTCTGTGCATTACTCCATAGCGTACTATGTTACAGTTTTCAAGCCCGGGAATAGATTGTAATAATTCTTTTTGTGCACCCCATTTTAAATTAGTTTGAAATCCGACAAGATTGTAAAGGGTTTTTGCGCTGTTATCTTGACGTAATTGAACTACGGCATAATTTTTTTCATTTGTTCGTTTATCTATTAAACCAACAGGTTTCATAGGGCCAAAACGCAGCGTATCTTCTCCTCTTGAAGCTAAAACTTCTATTGGCAGGCAGCTTTCAAAAAATTTTGCCCCTTTTTCAAAATCGTGCCGTTCTATTTTAGGAGCATGGATTAAAATATCATAAAATTTCTGATATTGTTCTTTGTTCATAGGGCAATTTATATAAGAAGCTTCCCCTTTATCATATCTGCTTGCCCAAAATGCTATGTCAAAATTTATACTTTCTTTTTCAACAATAGGGGCTATTGCGTCAAAAAAGTGCAAATATTCACAGCCTGTAAATTTTTTAATGTCATCGGCAAATTTATTACTTGTTAACGGGCCGGAAGCAATAATTGTCGGGGTTTGCGGGATTTTCGTAGTTTCCGTTCTTATTAAGTTTATATTTGGATTTTTTTCTATTAATTTTGTAACAGTTTGCGAAAATTTATGTCGGTCTATTGCTAAAGCGTTTCCTGCTGATACAGCGCAATCTTTTGCAATTTGGATTAGTTCTCCGCCAAGAATTTCCATTTCATGTTTAAGAAGTCCGCTTCCGTTTGTAATATCATAAGAGCCTAAACTGTTAGAGCAAACAAATTCTGCGCAATTTTCTGTTGTATGAGCGCCTGTTTGTACGTTTGGCCGCATTTCGTATAAATTTACTTTAATATTTCTTTTTGCCAGCTGCAGTGCTGCTTCTGAGCCAGCAAGTCCTGCTCCGATAACATTTACTTCCATAAAAGCAGTCTATTAAAGATAATTGTCCATGTCAATTTTTCATGAATATGTTTTAACGTCCAAATATTAAGCTTTGTAACAGAAATGTTACATTTGTAGTACGTTGCTTGCATTTATTTTTTGGATTAAGTATAATAAGTACACTTGTTCTCAAAGTTTAATAATGTAAAAATTTTGAAACATTACCCAAAAAAAAGACAATTTAACCAAGTACGTTGTTTTTTTAACTGTGTAGAAGATTTAAATTTTGTAGGGATAAATGCCGTTAGAATCAGTTAAAGCAAGAATAAATCCAAAATTTAATGCTAATAATAAGATAAAAATTAAGAGCACTCAGCCGATAGCACCGAATAATTCTCAAGTATCTTTTCAGGGTGCGTTGCCTAAAGCTTTTAATTTCCCAAATCCTGTTGTGGCATTGATGGATTTTATTGCTGCAGGCGGTTATGCTGCGTCTTTTATTTTGCAAGACGGTCTGGGTTTCGTTTTGCCTCGTGTAGGCGGAGGGCTTTTGCGCGGTGGTAAAAAGAAAAAAGATGAAAACGGTAACGACATTCTTGATAAAAATGGCAATCCTAAACGTGATTTAAATTGGGTTTATGCGCGAAAAGAAGGTATCCGAGAAATTATTACCGGTCCTAGTGCTATTTTAATTCCGTATCTTGCACTTAAACATATTAAGAAAAATTTTGGTTCTGCCAATAACGTAAAATTGAATTATATTAACGGTTTTAGCGATAAATTTAAATCTCAAGTGCTTTCTAATCTTGAAAGTGTTAAAGAGGGTCATTTAGACAAAAAAGGTTTTTACGAAGCAGTATTTAAAGATGTTATTGAACAAAGTGTAAATGCTAATTTGACTAATGCTGAAAAGATGAGCGCAGAAGAAATTTCACGTTACGCAAAAGAGTTCACATCAAAGCAGCTTGAAACAGAAAAAATATATGCTGATAAAACTCTTACAAAAGCTCAACGTAAAGCAAAACTTGGTGAGATCGGTTCTGTAGTTGATGATTTCATGGCGTTAAAGAAGGCTAAAATAGGCGGTGCTGTTAATGAAATGGCTATTAATATAACTGCTTCAAACGGTTCTGTAAAAGGCGGCAGTATTAGTGAATTGCTTGGTGCTTTAAATAATTATTTTGATGATGCTGTAAAAAATACTCATAAAGCTTTGAAAGAAAATTCGTCTGCAAATCTTGATGAAATAATTAAAAAATTCACAAATCGCAGAATGGGGTCAAGAATTTTGACGAATATCGGTTTGTTCTTGGCAGTAGCTGCGTTCTATACTCAGATTCCGAAACTTTATAATATGGGTACAAACGGTAAAAACCCTGCGTTAATGAATGATGAAGAAGATGCGCAGCCGGCATTACAAAAAGCGCAAACTCTTGCAGATAGTCCTGAAGAAAAAGTCGAAAAGGGTAAGGACGTTTCTTTTGGCGGCGGTTTTAATACTGTTCTTGAAAAGGCCGGCGAAAGAGTATTTAACGGTAATAAATTAAAATCTTTTTCAGATATTTTCGAATTAAGCGGACCTGTAATTCAAGGTAATGCAATGGCTGTATTGTTATACGGTTTCTGTATTCCGCCAAGATTAAAGCATGCTCAAGACAAATATGATTATGGTGAAATTGTATTGCGTGATATGACCGCATTTACAACATTACTATTCGGTGCAAAAGCTTTAGCTCGTTTGTTCTCTGACGGATTTACAAAAATGACCGGTTTGGCATTAAATAAAAAAGATTTGAATGGTAGAAATACTTTCCAAAAAATTTGGGATTATCTAAATCCTTCTGATACAAGACATGCAGTTCTTTCCAGTAAGCAGCTTGAAAGCAAATATACAAATATAGATGCTTACAAAGGCGGTGTAAACGGATTTATGGAATTTATTAAAGAAAGCGGCGGAAATGTTAAAAAAGCTTTGGCTAATGATAAAGAAGTAAAAGCCGTAGTTGAAAAAATCTTAAATGATTTTAACGGTAAAACATACGCTCAGGCTACTGCAGGCGATATTGAACAGGCTCTCAGTGCAGCTCATTCAAAAGATTCAAAATTAATAAAAGAATTTTATGAATTGTTTAAGAAACCTAATAATATATTGAATAAAGCAAAAACATGTAACAGTGCATTTGGTTTCTTATCTACATTAGTATTGGTTCCGGCATTTATCATAAGTTTGACAGAAATTTGTAAGAAAATGACCGAAAAACGTAAAGCGAAAGAAAAAGAAAATGCAAACGGGTCATTAACAATTGTTCAGGCGCAAAGAGCACCGTTAGTTCCGTCAAGTCAACCGACAATGTCAGGTTTTTTGAATGCAAAATAAATATTATTTAATGAAACAAGGCGGCGGTGCGCAGCACCGCCGCCTTGTTTCATTATTGAGTTAAAGCTTTATGCTTCGTTAGCTTTAATAAGTTCGTTAATATCATTAACCATAGCGTCAACGTCAAATCCGTGAACTTTTGCGCCTGCTTCAAGATTTTCAAATCTTGCTGCTGCGCAACCTAAACAACCTAATCCGTATTTATGGAAAATTTCGATACTTTCAGGGTGTTTTTGAGCGATTTCAATGATATTCATATCTTTTGTAACTAATTCTGCCATTTTTATTCTCCTTTTTTTGACTTTTTGTCTTAAATCATTAAAAACATTATACACAAAAAAGAAGGATGTGTATTTATGGATTTGTTGAAATTTTTTATTAAAGATGAAGTTCCTGCGGTTGGTTTAACTTGTTTTAGAGATAAAAAGGAGGAAATGAAGTTCGCGCCTCCAAAGCACTATAACTACAATAGGCAGATTTTTAGCGCTGATTACAGTAAAAACTTCTTTTTGTTGTAATATTTCTTAATAATTGCGCAATTTTTATGAGAAAAAATACTTTATTATAATATAGGATAGGGAAACTATGTCATTAAAAACGGGAAAAGTTGATTTAGCACAAACAAGGGTTAACGCTGCAGGTTTTGAAGGCGTAAAAAAGCAACATGCCGTTAATTCCGAACAGCCGTTGCAAACACAAGGATTACAAGCAAGATTAGACAAAATCGGTACGGGTGAATTGTTCCCTGTTGTTCCGAACAGAACAATTTGTATTGCCTAACTAACCGAGTAAATCCAATTTGTTCGCGGTTTGTTCGTTCAATACGTTCGGATGAAACGGATTGAATTTTGATTCTTTTGAATTAATTTGGCTGATAAATTCAAAAGAGTTTGGTTTTGGGGCTTTTTGTATCTCTTCTTCAAAGAGCTTTACCGGTTGAACAGTATAGAGATACTGTCGTTTGATTTCATCAATAGCATTCATCATATATTTATACTCTCTCTCATTTATTAAAAACTTTTATTTTATCGAAATTCAAAAAAGCAGGGAATTGTTACAAATTTCACAATACCCTGCTTTTTATATATGTT
>CAYVSD010000050.1:0-12178 GCA_964453315.1 uncultured Muribaculaceae bacterium
ATAGAGTCACTGTTTTCATATTTATTGAAAGAAAAAAGATATTGGAAAACAACCTGTTGGGAAGAAATTGGAGAATTGCAAACTAATAGTAAATTCATTGATGACGAAGAATTTATGATTAAAAATGTACTATGTAAAAAAGGAGAGGTACATACAATTCGAATGGATTTAGATGCAATGATAAAAAAAGTTGAATCAAAAAATTTATTGAATATTGAACACAATATATTCCCTGCACTGAAAAAATTACGAGAATTGAGAAATAGAGTTCATCTTCATATTGGTGAAAGATGCAACGATCATGATTACAATAATTTTAATTGGAACGAAATTGTATTAGCAAGAAAAATTTTATATACAATAATTACTTGTCCAAATTTTTGTAAAGATATAAATGTTTATAAATTCTTAAAAAATAAAGTTGAGCGAAATGAAGAGCGTGAAAGATTAATAAATATGGTTTTACATAGAAATTAATAAATATGTTTACGAACTTGAAATATTATATTATTTTGATGCAATATAGATAGGTATTACTAATAATAGGGCAATTAAAATGTGTATAAATTTTCATTATATAACAGCTTCACCTTGGTTTCCTTGTTTAACTTCATTAATAGGAACTATCATTGGGGGTTTGATTTCATTAATATCAACTTGGATAATTACAAGTAGAACTCATAAACATAATTTTGAAATGCTAAAAAAAAGACAGGACATGGAAGCAGAAGCAATTACAAATGCATTAATAACAGAATTATATGCATTAAAGGCTATATTTGAGCATGAATTTATGCCTAAAATATGTAATGAAGAAACATATTTAAATTACGAATATCCTCTTGGAACAGATTATTTTTCGATATTTAATTCAAATACTTCTAATATCGGTAAAATAAAGAATGATGAACTTAGAACTTGTATAATAAATCTATATGTAACTGCAAAATTCTTTTTAGATTCTATTGTTATTAATAATAATGCATTAGCCGATTATGAAAAATATTATGATGAAATTCATAGCATAACTTATGCCGAGACAGACCCTTTTACTGTTCCCAAAGACAAAGAAAATTTAGATTTTGCTTTTGAAAGATTGAAAAAATCCAAACAAGAAAATTTGTTACCAGTATGTAAGAAATTATCCGATTTGTTTGAATATTTAGATAAAATATTGGCAGAAAAACGACCTAATTAAATCTAAAATACTTATTCCAAAACTGACCGATTGTCATACAAGCGTGGTATCTTTCAAAATCTGATTTCCATGGATTATGGATTGTTCTGCATGCATCTGCGTAGTCATACATGTCTTTAAATAGTTGTAATTGTTGAAATAGAGAGTAGTTGTAATACATTTTAATTTCCCTTTCCGTTTTAATAAATTTCTATTACAATTATAGTAATAGAACATGGCAAATACTGTAAAGGTAGATATACCTTAATTTTAACAAAAATTTACTTATTAATTTATAAATGTATTTATGCTAAAATAAAGAGGTTAAGTGATACTTATAACACAAGGATGTATAAAATTGTACACACCACCATTTGAAATTACATCAAAAATAATTGAACTTATCTCCAATATTTCGGAAAAGATTGGAGAGATAAATTCGCTTCAGGATAGTCCGTACCATGTTCAATTGCGAAAAGAAAACCGAATAAAAACTATTCATTCATCTTTAGCTATTGAAAATAATAGTTTAAGTCTAAAACAAATTACGGCAATTATTGACGGAAAGCGAGTTTTAGGCAATCCAAACGAAATTAAAGAAGTAAAAAATTCAATTCAGGCATACGATTTGCTTTTGTCACTTGACCCTTATAAAGAAAAAGATTTACTAAAAGCACATAAACTTATGATGCAGGATTTGGTTGAAAAAAACGGCAAATATAGAACCGATGGGGTCGGGATTTTTGACGGAAAAAAAGTTGTTCATATGGCACCACCGGCAGATAGAGTTCCTGAACTTATGGAAGATTTATTTGAATGGTTAAAAACAAGCGATGTACATTCGCTTATAAAAAGTTGTGTATTTCATTATGAATTTGAGTTTATTCACCCATTTCAAGACGGAAATGGCAGAATTGGTCGCCTGTGGCAAACAGTCATACTAAAGGAATGGAAAGAGGTTTTTGCTTGGCTTCCGGTTGAAACTTTAGTAAAAGAAAATCAAAAAGAGTATTATTCTGTCCTTGGTGTGAGCGATAATGCCGCCAATAGCACTAAATTTATAGAATTTATGCTCACATTGATTTTAAATACAATTGAAGAAATTATTAAAGCTGAAGAAAAGGTTACCAAAAAGGTTACTATAAAGGTTACCATAAATCAGAAAAAAATTATTGATGCAATTAAGACAAATCCGTATGTAACGCAAGAAGAACTCGCTGATAGGCTTGGAATAACAAAGAAAAGCATAACTGCCAATATGAAAAAACTTCAAGATAGTGAATTGATAAAAAGAATTGGTGCAAATAAAAACGGTTATTGGCAAGTCAATGAGTAATGCTTTGTGTTACTATGTAAAGATATGAATGCTTTCCTGGTGCTTTCACGCTAATGTGTTTCCTGATATAAGGAGGAAATATGAAAGAAATTAGCGGATATAACATTAGCGAAAAAGAGTTCAAGTAATTAAGCAAGTGGGCGGAGAATATTTACAACACATCTGTGGTTATAGATTATTTTGTTGCTAACCAACCGGAGATTGAAGAATGCTACAATATTGCGCCAGTAGTTAGACATCTGCGAAATGATGCAGATGTGTTAAATGCATTCTTTATAGATTACGAAAAGGAAGTTGAAAATTTAAATGCTGTTTAAAAGGTGTTTAAAAACCGTTTAAATCACGTTCAAAAATTATTATGTCTAAATGATACGATTTCAAACGCATACACTTGATGGTTTATCCTGAAAGAGCAATGAATGGTGTAGCTTGAAAGGAGTACACTATGATTGAAATCGGTAAAAAATACAGATTAAAAAAGCTAAAAGGCTGGTTTGAAAAAGATAGCGAAGAATTTACAGTTCTATGTTTTGGAGAACACAACAGTGTTGGGTGTGTTGCACCGGATGGCGAAAAATATCTGTTTAATAAAGATTTTTTGATTGACCCTGACAAGCCGGATGAAATATACGCAGATATTACAATAACGAAAGGTTAAACTATGGTTGAAAAAGATTACAAGTTATACGGAACAAAGATTTTGAATCTAAAAACGCAAGAAATCGGTTTGTTGATTTGTTTATGGGAAAACAAATTTGCTGATAAAACCGTCGACTTTGCCACCTGTGTAGATAAAACCGGCAAGAGATACAACATTGAACTCGATAACATCAGAGGGTTTGAAGATGATTTAGAGAAATAAAAGAACCCGAGAACGCATACAATTATCTTATACTGAGTTTCAGACAAGATTTGTACAAGACATGCAGACAGCACTTGAAAGTTATATCAAAACCGAAAACGCAAAGCCATATTTTAAAGCCAATAAAACTCCAGAATCCGACTTGTACTTTGACTTACAATGGAACTTTAACCACTTTGGAAATTCTGCTTGGTATATTGAAAAACTTAAACAAATTATATATCGCAATATATGCAATGTGACAACTTTTCTTGTTTTGTAACAATTTATTTGCAATTGTAAATTTTTATGGCAAGAACCCTAAAGATTTTACCCCAAAATGCCGATATACATGGAGTGTGAAAGGTTTTAATTTTGACGTCATAACCTTAACATACAAGAAAATAGGTACAGAAAGTGGCAATAAACAACGATAGAAATCTATTAGAACAACAGATATTATCAAATTCGGGTTTAAAGGGAAAAGAATTAGAAAACCTAAGAGCCCGTCTTGCTACACTTTCTGAACAACAATTACAAGCCGAATTATCTAAGTCACTTTCAGGAAATAATAAAGGGGAATGGTACACAGGAGTTATGCTTGAGCATAATGAGTCTGTCATTATGCGAAATAACCACGATCAAACAACCTATACTGACGATAGCGGAAACGAAATCTCTGAACTAAAAGACGGTGATGAAGTTTTAGAAAGAACAATTAAATCAACTGATAATAAAGGCAATGTTTTTGAAACTACTGTTACATTTTCAGGTGGCAGACCTTTAACTCAAACCAAAACCAAAAACGGCAACACAACTGAAACTTCAACATACAAATATAATGATGATGCAGACGTTCCGTTCGTTACGGTTGAAACGAAAAAAGCAGATCAATCTAAAGTAACAACAAATGTACTTGAAGTAGATGTTAACGGCAATTATGATAACGAAGATTTTATAGACAGAGAAACAACTTTATTAGACGGAACAGAAATTTTTGTAGTTAAAGAAAACGGCAGACTTACCGAAAATGTAAAGAAAATCGGTAAACCTGAAGTTACAACCGTGTATAACGGAGATAATATTCAAGACCTTGATTCTAAAAAAACTAAATCGTTTGAAACAGAACGATGTTTACTATGACGGCAAAGGTAATACATATGTTCAGGTAAATGCTGGTGAAACAGCTCAAATAATGGCTGACAGGATAAATAAGAAAAGAGCCGCAGGATCGCAAATAGTAACCGCACAACAGATAATTGAATTAAATCCTAACCTTGTCAAAAAGAACGGTGAATTTGTTTTGCAAAAGTTTGAAAACGGTGTTAAAGGTCTTGGAGAAGTAAGAATCCCAGGGGAATTTGATGCAAATTCTCCGTTTATTAAAACTCGTCAATCTGTTCAAAAAGCAAATAATTTAGCAATCAGAGCAGAAGTTGACAGACAAGTTGCTAAAAAAGTAAATGAAAATACAGATAAAAAATTTGCAGCAGAACTCGCAAATAACGGTTTTAAACCAATAAGAGAAAATGCTGTTTTCTACAAAAAATTTAATGCACTTAACTCTCAACAACAACAGAATGTTTTGAGCGTAATTAAGTATTGCAGAAGCCAAAAGATAACTGATCCGAATAAAATTAAAGCAAGAATACTTGAAACTTTCCCTGAAATAAATCTATTTGATTCGGGTAAGACAATTCCTCAAACAAATAACAATGTTCCTGCGTTTCAAAAGAAAAATCCTGTCGCATTAGAAACATTTTTAACTGAAACATTGAAATTAGATTTGAAATCCGAAACAGGAGCAATGGTTTATGAAAGACTTGCAAGCTTACCTCAAGAGCAATTGAACAAGATTAATGCTCAAAACTTTTCAGATTTATCCAAAGCTAATTTTGTTGAAATCGCTCACAGATTAGAAGCAAACGGTATTGATATAAGATCAAGACAAGAACACCAAATTGAAAACAATTCTCCAAGAATGAAAGCAGAGCAAGAAAAAAGAGAATTGAGAGAAAGTGCTTCTCAAAACATTGCACTTGCTTATGATAACGCTATAAATATAATCAAACAGTATCAAGGTAATCAAGGATGGATAAATGTCGGATTTTACAGAGAAAAATTAGGAAAACTTTTATCCAATGTAAACCCGACAAAAATAAATACTTGCTTTGACGATGTAATAAAAGAATTAGAAAAAGAAAAGAAATTTGCAGTAGGCTATCTTAAAGGAAAATGCACTAATGACAAAGAATTTAAAGAAGCATTTAAAAAGATTTCAGGCGGAGTTGAATACAATGAAGCAAATATGAAAGCTTTTTTGGATGTTGCACAAGATCCTAAAGCAAATTTTGAAGATGAAAAATACAATGAAAAATTCTGGAATGCATATAATAAAGCATTTGGGGTAGCAAAAACAGATAAAAATGGCAAAGTTTATTATGAGCCGCAAGTAGTAAAACAAGCAACTTCAAGAACTAATTTCCAACAGTATGCTGACGGAGCAGGCGATATTGTCTTAATGCTTTTAGGTACAGAAGCTATTGGTAAAGGCGTTGCTTGGGCAGGTGGTAAATTAGTCTCTAAAGTTTCACCATATGTTCCGAAATTTTTGGCAAATGCAGGTTCAAAAACAGTTATGACAATCGGTTCAAATAATATAACAGTTGGCAGAGTTGCGGCTAATATGGCATCTCAAAGTACCGCATTCACATTGTGGGACGCAAGCAAAAACTATATAAACTTAAAAACCAAAGATATTCAGTATTCGGGTGAAGCGGCTGAAAAAGAATGGGAAGCATACAAAGAAGGTAATGTTGAATCCGCTAAATTTGGTGCATTTGCAGGTGCTTTAAATACAACCGTTGTCGGAAAAGTTATAAATGGCACAATGAAAATGTTTGAAAAACCGATAGCAAAAGCTATTTCAAAAGTTGGTAAATCGTTCGAAAAAACTTCTGCTATGTCAGGTAGTGATGTTATGAAAACATTTATGCTTAATCAGACACCTGGAGCTTTGGCTAAAACCGCAGGAACAATAGCAGAAATCGGCGGATTTACTTTGTATGAAACCGCAAACGAAGTAACAAAAGAACTTTTAAAGAAAGATGAGAATGGTGAACATCATCTTCCAGCAGAATTAACAGAAGATGGTTTGACTTCTTACTTATGGGATAAATTAAAAGGTCAGGCAACTAATTTAGGTGAAATTAAAGCAATTTCAAGATTAATCTTTATGCACAAAGGTGCAATAAAAGAACAAGCAAGATTGATGGATGAAAACCTTGCTAAATGCGAAACTTTGAAAAATGTTCAAATCAAAAAGACCGAAGTTAACGGCAGAGAAATTTTTGAAGTAACCATGCCTGACGGCAACAGAAAAGTTGCAAATTCTGTTGAAGAAGTCATTGCAAACTGCAATGTCCTAATGCAGCTTGATATGATTTCTAATTCTGTTAAAGATAATACTGCGAATGGTTATCCGTCACTTTCTGAAATTGACAAATATGCAAGAGATGAAAGTATCAATCAAGCTAATATGGGCTATAGAAGATTTCCTTCTGTAAACGGCAAAAAGGCACAACAACAAGTTAGCGATTATCTTGATAAATTATTAGAAAATATTCCTGACAATGTTCCAGAAGTCGAAATAAGTGATGTAAAAATGTATGCCGATTTTATTTTGCCGGATGGAACAGTAATTTCAAGAAACCATGCAGGTGATACTGGTGAAATTTATAGAGATCCACGTACAGGAACGTTAAGTGTAAAAGATGTTGACAATGCTGTATTATTTTGGATAAGAGATATTAACGGAAAAGAGCATGTATTACCAGCTCTGTCAAAGTCGAATCTTGCAAAAGCAAAAAAACTATTAGGATATATGTCAACTTTACAAGAAGTTCCACGTATGCAAATTGTTGAAGAACAAGCCAAAATATTAGAAGCAAAAAAACAAGCTGATGACAAGAAACCAATTCCGCAAGGTATGAATGCGCAAGAAGATGCACTAATCCAAAAAGCACGCAAAGAAAATCCTGCAACTGTTGTTGAAGAAAAAGTACGCAGACAATGGCAACAATCTGATTTAGAAACACCTGTACCTGAAGTAAAAGTTGATTTATTCAATTTAGATCCAAATGCAGGATTAAAAGAACCTGTACAAAATGTAGAAAATGAAGTTACATCTCTAATATTTAAAGGTAAATTGAATGAAACTTTAACTCAGCGATATAATGAAATGGGTAAGGTATTCACTGAAATTGCTCAAAGACGTTCAGCAGATATTAAAGAACTTGCCAAAGCAAATCCGAAAGATAAACAAGCGGTTGCAGACGGAATTGTAAAAATATTAGCGCAAGAACTTGGAATGGAAGGTTTTGAACCGCCTATCGTTTTTGAAAATACAAACGGCGGTGATGGATTTGCAGATTGGCCAAATGGTAGAATAGTTGTAAATAAAGACATAACAAATGTCAAAAAACTGACTTCAATAATTTCACACGAATTTGTCCATATGTTGCAATATAGAGATGTTTTGGCACAATATGGCGAACAAGGGTTGAGAGATTTAATTGCTAATGACAAGTCTATTCCTGAAAATGAAAAAGAACAACACATTCAAAAAGCATTGAATAATCCATATAACCAACATTTATTACAAAGTTATGATTTCCAAAAAGCACAGATAGGAACGGTTAATGATTATTTAAGAAGAATTTATAAAGATGAATTTACAAATACAGTCGGCACAGATAACATGCCTGAATATATAAATCAAGCAGCTGAACGTGGAGCATACAGTTCACAAGAAAAAGTAGACAGAGGGCTTGATGAAAGCAATCTTGGAGAATTGTCAGTTGGTGAATATGTCCCCAATGATGCCTCATTAGCTGCATTAAGAGCAAAAATGAAAGCTAAATTGCAAGCAGGTCAAGATGTATCTTCCAATAATTCGCTGAATAGAACTTCAGAACATACAGAAGATATAGAAATAAACTCTGACGGCGAAATTGTACGTAAAGGTGTTCCTGCGGGGATTTCAACCATGTCAGATGCTGAATTTGCTGCAAAAGGCAGAGAACTATGCCGTAGAGCTGACGGGACAGAAAGCCCTGCTGCAAGAGCACTATTAGAAGCTGTTAAAAACAGTGATTTATCAAATAATTCTTACAATGTAAATCATTTTAAACTTGATGATTTCAAGGGCATGACAAGAGATTATCAAGGAAACTTGTATAGCGAGGAAATGCTTGGCTATGCAAAAGAGATTGTTGAATGTATTCCAAAAGGTAAAGATGATGATTTACTAACAAGTACAGATTTTGCAATAAGATCTATTATAGATTTTCAATTGGATCATGCTAAACCTGAAGTAAGACGTTGGATAGTTGATGCTACTAAAAAATTAATGTCTAATCCACATGTAAGAAACGGAATTGTTGATGATATTATAAAATCTTGCACTGAAGGCAATTATAAAGAAGGTTACACATTTAACCAAAAAGCATTTGACAGAATTTATCAAATGTTCGAAAAGAAAACTGTAGACGGATATGAAGTGTATCAAACGAAAAATAGAGAGTGGAAGAGAGATTATTCGTATTCATTAATGGTCGCTGAAATCGCTCAAAACGGATTATTTTATGAAAAAAATGCAAATGGTGATTGGGAACCCCATTTTGATGATATAGGATTTAAAATAGGCTTGGCTCTACCAGCGTCAGATCCTCACGACCATTATGTGCATTATCATTTGAGAGATCATAGAGAAACTGAAGAAATAAACCTCTATGATAGAGATCCTTCTTTGCAAAGTTACATAATACAAGAAACAGAAAGAAAACATTTCCAAAGTGAAGTTGAAAAAAGAGAATATAATTTGCGTACTTATAAATATGATACTTGGATAGAGCATGATGAATATGCAGAACCATTGAGACAATTATGCATGGTTAACGGCAAACCTGATGTTCAAAACTGTTTTGCAGTAGATTTTATGCGTGAAGATTTGGGTATCTGGAAAGATGAAGTGCTCAAAGTAATGCAAACTTGCAGAAATAAAAATGGTGTATTAGATATGACAATGCTTCGTCTTATAAAAAATGAAAAACAAAGTTATGGCAGATTGAGAATAAGAAAAAACTTAGAAAGATTAGGTCAAGATATAAATATTTTATATGATGAAAATGGTCATATTAATCAAGAAACTCTGGATTTGTTAAAAAATTCATCTAAAGCATTTTGGCTTTCTAAAATTAAAGATGAAAGTTGGTATAATACAAAGTATAGTTATGACATTTCTCAACATTATATGGTAGATGGTAAAATTGATTTAGAAAAACTTAAAATGGTTGAAACTGAAATTGAAGACTTAGCAAAAAAATTAGGTACTGACTGGGACAGATGGAATGATAGATGTGCTTTAAGCAACCTTTATAATATAATGAAAGCAAATCCTAAAAATGCTCAACAAATTCTTGATAAAGCAATAAAAGTCGGGAAATATATTTTAAATACAAAAATTTCTGATAAAGACGGAAAAGGCTTAGATTTAAGTATTTTAGATTATTACGCGTCTTTACCTGATGATTTATGCAATGTTATGAAAGGTGATACTTGGCTTGAACCATTTGTTACAGGTAAATCATTAGATAATAATACGCATTATAATTCTTTGATTTCTCGTTTGAAACCTGAAGTTAAAGAAACTTTAGCAAAACATGGAATAGATATAAATTATGTACTATCTGCAAAAGAAAATCAATCCAATAAGAAAACAGAAGTAAATCAACAAACTCAAATGAGATTTGAACAAGCTATTGAGTCATTAGATAAAACATTGGCAACTGCTGATATAAGTCGTGGTATTGAATTGGAATATTCAAGAGAACAATTTGAAAAAGACATTCTTGATGTAATCAAAAATTTACCGCAAGCAAGAGCAAATGATTTGTTAAATTCTTACGGTTTAACATTACGTGATGGCAAAATCGAAGGGGTAATTTGTGAGCCAAAAGTTCAAGCTCCGCAAGGATTAGCACAAGCAAACCAAAGAATTAGAGAGATTATAGAAAAATTCCAAAACAATAAAGTTACAACACAAGACCCTGCATTGAATTCTTTATATACTGCATTAACTGCAGATTTTCCTGAATTTTCAATGCTTGTCGGAAAAGTTGGTAAAAACGGTCAAAGAGTTGATATAACTATTTTAAAACAAATTCAAACACTTATAAATAATCCTCAATATAAGTCATTATCTCCAAAAGAACAAAAAATGGCAAAATTAGTATTATTGTTCAGAGGTTTTGATGAAATAGATTCCAATCCTGATGTTATCAGAAAAACTTTTATGATTGATAACGATGGTTTGGGCTTTAATATAACACATAAGAGATATAAAAATAGTGAATATACAGCGGCAATTCTTGAAAGATTTAATTTAACAGAAGCAGAAAAATATGCACTTAGTGATTTAGTTGGACATTCAGGATGGAGTGAAGAATTTAACGGTGGAATTGTTGACAGAAAAATTGCTGTTGATAAAACTGAGGATACAAGTCTTGATCCAAGTTTACAACCTGAAAATAATGTAAAAAAAGTTGCAGTAAATACAAGATTTGGAACATTAAAACTTTCTAAACTTATTGAAGATGTTATAAATCCTGATAACAATGTTGATACATACGCAATTGAACAAATGCAGAAACAAGTTTATCAGAATATGCAAGTTGTAAATTCTGTATCTGCAAAGGATCTTGAACCATATTGGGAAACTCAAATAATTGATGGTGTTGAATGTCAAGTTATAGATATAAGAAAAACAAAATTGCCTGATAATTTCTATTTAATGGGGCACTTTACACAGCATGGAGTAGATCAACTATATGATTTGTTAAGCAACACAAATGACAAAGCATTTTTCTCAAATTCATTAATAAAACCAAATGCAGCAAAAACATTTGCCGGTAGAACAGAAGGCATAATATCTGAATTTGATAATAGAAATGTTGCCGAAACCTGTGAATATAATATTGATTCAGGCTTTGGTAAATCTTACAATTCATTTGTAACTACTATGGCTGGAAGAGGTAGTCGTACAGTTGCAAGAGAAGTTAAAGAAAAATTAAATCTTACAAATGAAGAATACGGACTATTAATGGAACAAATAGTAGATAAAAGACTTAATGAACTTGATGAATACTACAATATAGGTGGTAGATATTTATCAAAACAAGAGATTGTGAATGCGCATAACGAAGCTTATGAATCAATGTTAAAATCTCAAGGTGAACAAAATGAAATAACAATTTTAAATCAGAAACCAATAGCTTATGCATATTCAGCATCAAGAACATATCAAGGTCTTTGTCCGTTTGGTATGAAAGATAATCCTCTCAAACGAGTTATTATATTCCCATAGTACGCGCTCTAAAAAAATTTATCTTTCATAATATTTGGTGATTAATTTTTAGAATTTAATCATACTCAATTCCAAATAACTCTTTCTCTATTTGTTTAAAATGTTCTGGCGATAGAGTTTTTGGCTTTTGATATTGTTTCGTTTCGAAAGTTTGTTGTTTTGCCTGTGGTAAATTTTTCAAGATATTCATAACTGAATACATTTCTACCTGCGGAGTTTGTTGGTTATTGTCAATATCATTTGAAATTTTATCCATAATTTTTTGAGCAAAATTCAGCAGTTTACGATTAAAAAGTTCCTGTTCTCTGCCTTTTTCAAACCTCTTTTTATCCCATTCGTATTCTTTCTTCCAATAGAATAAAGTCCTGCGTGAAAGGTTAAGTTTTGCGCCAATCACAT
>CAYVSD010000051.1:0-11952 GCA_964453315.1 uncultured Muribaculaceae bacterium
TTCCGGTTTAAGCTCCTCCTGGTACACCTTGTGGTCCAGTTCAGAGAACAGCGCTAGCACCGCGTGCTACCGGAACTTCAGCAGTTCGAACACGGGCAGGTACAACTACCACCGCAACCTTTCGACTTTCAGGGCGGTTTGCGTGGGTGATTAATCATTTAATAATTTAATCATTTCGCGCGAATGTGCCAAATGTAACGAATTGTTAACATATTTAATTTATTTAACGAGCAGAGGGTGAAAGGCGCATTCCGCCGGTACCCGTTTAACGCGAGGGCGTAGAGCTTAGTTAAACAAGTCAATAAGTCTATAAGGCAATAAGTTTTTTAGGTCGGCGGAGCGAAGCTCCGCCGACTTTCTTATAAATTAGTTTTAACAATTCTTTCTATTTCTTCAACAGCTCTATCTATTTGGTCATTTACGACAATATAATCATATTTTTTTGAACGTTCGAGTTCTATTTTTGCCTGAGATAAACGTTTTTGAATAGTCGCTTCATCTTCAGTATGACGTCCGCGCAGACGCTGTTCCAATTCAATCAATCCACCTGAAATATCCCCGGTTTCTGCGTCTACCCCAGGAGGAGCTATAAATATCAAAACCGCTTCGGGCATTTTCTCTTTTACCTGCAATGCCCCTTGTGTTTCTATTTCAAGAATTATATTAAAACCTTCTTCAAACTTTTGTTTTATATATTTTTTCTTTGTTCCGTAATAATTTTCGGCAAACTGAGCGTATTCTAAAAATTTGTCATCTTTTATATTTTGTTCAAATTCTTCTTTAGTCTGAAAAAAATAATGAACACCGTTAATTTCACCTTCACGAGGTTTCCTTGTTGTACAAGAAACCGAAAGTATAAAATCCTTGTTCCGATTCATAAATTTATTTATAACAGTGCCTTTTCCGACACCCGAACAGCCTGATATTACATATAATTTCTTTTGCATAGATTGATTATATCATAAATTATTAATTTTTCCTTAACTTTCTAAAAAATCAATCAAAAACGTTATATAAATATAGTGTATTAAATAAGGAGGCAAAATTATGATTAAACCGTTAGGTGACAGAATTGTTATTAAAGTTATTGAAGATACCGAACAAACTTCAGGCGGAATTTTTATTCCTGACAGCGCTAAAGAAAAACCGCAAAAAGGCGAAGTTGTAGCCGTTGGTTTAGGAAAAATGAACGAAAAAGGGGAAAGAGAACCTATGGATGTAAAAGTAGGAGATAAAATTCTTTACGCTAAATATTCAGGAACAGACGTAAAAGTAGACGGAATTGAATACAAAATTCTTTCAATAAAAGATGCATTAGCAATTATTGAATAATCAAAATTTTGTCATTCTGAATTTATTTCAGAATCTTAAAATTTTGATTAAAAAAATATAGACCCTGAAACAAGTTCAGGGAACGAAATTTATAAAAAGGAGAAATATAAAAATGGCAAAAAAAATAGTTTTTGATGAAGAAGCAAGAAAATCGCTTCTCAAAGGTATTGATGCAGTAGCTGATGCTGTAAAAGTAACACTTGGACCAAAAGGCAGAAACGTAATTTTAACAAAAAAATTTGGTGCGCCTCAAATCGTTAATGACGGTGTAACTATTGCAAAAGAAATAGAATTGAAAGACGCGTTAGAAAATTCAGGCGCTCAACTTTTAAAAGAAGTTTCCTCTAAAACAAACGACGTTGCAGGTGACGGAACAACGACAGCTTCTGTTTTAGCTCAAGCAATCGTTAGAGAAGGCTTGAAAAACCTAACAGCAGGCGCTAATCCTATGTCAATGAAACGTGGTATTGATAAAGCCGTAAGTGATGCCGTTGTAAAAATCAAATCAATGTCTAAACCTGTAAACACTAAAGAAGAAATCGCCCAAGTTGCGGCTATTTCTGCAGGAAATAACAAAGAAATCGGCGAATTAATAGCGGAAGCTATGGAAAAAGTAGGACACGACGGCGTAATTACCGTTGAAGAATCAAAATCCTTCGGAACAAATCTTAAAGTTGTTGAAGGTATGCAATTTGATAAAGGATACATTTCTCCATACTTCGTAACAGATCCTGAAAGAATGGAAGCTGTTTTAGAAGATGCTTACGTATTCTGCTGCAACAAAAAAATTAATTTAATTTCTGATTTAGTACCTCTATTAGAGCAAGTTGCCCGTGACGGCAAATCATTGTTATTAATCGCAGAAGACGTTGAAGGCGAAGCTCTTGCTACTTTAGTTGTTAACACTATGAGAAAAGTTTTAAGAGCAGTTGCCGTTAAAGCTCCAGGATTTGGCGACAGACGCAAAGCTATGCTAGAAGATATCGCTGTATTAACAGGCGGTCAAATGTTCACCGACGAATTAGGTATCAAATTAGAAAATGTTACAACTCAAATGCTTGGAAAAGCAAAGAGAGTAACCGTTACAAAAGATGAAACTACAATTGTTGTCGGCGATGAAACAAAAGCAGCCGTTCAAGACAGAATCAGATTAATCAAAAAACAAATTGAAGCTTCAGATTCTGAATACGATAAAGAAAAATTACAAGAACGCGCAGCAAAATTATCAGGCGGCGTTGCTCTAATAGAAGTTGGCGCAGCTTCAGAAGTTGAATTAAAAGAAAGAAAACTTAGAATTGAAGATGCTCTAAACGCAACAAGAGCAGCTAACGAAGAAGGTATCGTTCCGGGAGGCGGCGTTGCATTATTAAGAATACAACAAGAATTGAACAAAAATCTTGAATCAATTGATTTTGAATCGGACGATGAAAAAGTAGGTTACAAGATTTTAACAGCAGCTTTGGATGTTCCTTTAAGAGCAATCGCACGTAACGCAGGTGCAAAAGCTGATGTTGTTGTAGATTGTGTTCTTGAAAAAGAAGGTGCTTACGGTTACGACGCATTAAACAGCAAATATGTTGATATGTACCAAGCAGGTATCGTAGACCCTGCAAAAGTTACACGCTCAGCCTTAACAAATGCAGCTTCAGTAGGTTCAATGTTATTAACAACAGAAGCCGCTGTAGTTGAAATTCCGGAAGAAACTCCGGCTGCTCCTGCTATGCCTGCAGGTATGGGCGGTATGGGCGGCATGATGTAAGCTGTTTATAAACAAATACCAAAAAAAGACTCGAAAAATATTCGAGTCTTTTTTTATTTAAACAATGCTTCAAAAATTCCTTCTGAATAAGTCGGATGCGCAAAACAAATTTCTTTTAACTTATCCGGCGACAAATCATTTTGCATCGCAATAATTACCTGCTGCAACAGAGATGAAGCTTCTGCACTGACTATATGCGCCCCCACAATTTTATCCTCCTGAATTAAAAGTTTTATAAAGCCTTCTGTTTCAGAATCACACCAAGCTTTTCCGAGTGATGAAGTCAAAACAAAAGATTTCTTATACTCTTGACCCTCCAAATCTTGTTCACGTTTCCCAACCCAAGCAATTTCAGGTGTTCCGTAAACAACACTCGGTGTAAGATCTTTTAAAAATTTTATTCCGTCAATATCTTCTATTGCCTGTTTTATAGCATAATGCGCAAGTTGTATTCCACCCGATACATCTCCAAGATAATCAACACCTTCTGTTTTTTCAACAATATTAGGTGTTCTTCCAATTGCTACAAGGATTTTTTCAGGTTCTATAATTTCACCGTTAGACAACGTAATTTGCTTATTTTCAATTTTTTCAACAGTCGTTTGTGTGAAAAATTTTATCTTATTCATTTTGAAAATTCGCTCAATACGCTTTGAAACCTCAATATCTGCAAGCGGTAAAAGATGAGGGGCCAATTCAACCAACGTTGTTTCTACCCCAAAATTTGAAAAAATCCTGCTCCATTCAATACCAATAGCGCCGGAACCTATAATCAAAATACTTTTAGGCAACGTTTCCAAATTTAAAACATCATCGGATGAAAGCAAAAATTTATGATCAAATTCTAAACCTTTAACAATTTTAGGAGAAGATCCTGTTGCACATATTATTTTTTTACAAATATAAGTCTGATTTTCTGCTTCAATTTTATTTTTATCTATTATTTGAGCGCATGCATTTACCACCTCGACTTTTGCGTTTTTCAAAGCCAGTTCAATACCTTTTCTCAATTTTTCTACAATATTATTTTTACGCTCAATAACCTTAGAATAATTCAATTTAACATTTTCACATTCCACCCCAAAATTCAAAGCCTTAAGCGATTGTTTGTATACTTCAGATGATTTTAAAATACTTTTTGTCGGTATACAACCTTTATTTAAGCACACTCCACCGATAAAATCTTTTTCAAAAAGCACAACTTTTTTACTTTCAGCACCAGCATGCAGCGCTGCAGTATATCCGGCAGGACCGCCCCCTATTATCCCCAAATCATATTCAAATTCGCTCATCTTGTATAAACCCTCGGTAATCTTACTTTTAACCTGCAAGTTAATTCATAATTAATTGTATTTAAAATTTTTGCCCACTCATCAATTGATTTATTTTCGCCCAAAAGAGTAATAATATCGCCTGTTGAAGCCTTTACGCCTGTAATATCAAACATCATTTGATCCATTGTAATATTACCTATTTGCGGAACTTCTACACCATTTAAAACACCTTTGATTTTGTTTGATAATAAGCGTGGAACACCGTCTGCATAACCCAAAGGAACTGTTGCAATTGTTCGATCACCTTTAGCTGTGTATGTGTGGCAATAACTTACCCCTTCACAATCTTTTGCCGTATGAATATTTACAATTCGCCCTTTTAAAGAAATCAATTGCTTTAATTCCGGTTTTCTAAATTCAACATCCGGCGGGAAATCCGGATACAAACCATATAAAGAAATTCCTATTCTTCGCATGTTAGAATTCGGCATCTCATAACAAATAGAGCCCGCCGTATTTAATATATGAAGTAACAAACCCGTAGTATCAATGTTTTCAATTACTTTATTCCATTTTTCAAACTGCTGCATTGTTTTATCAATTTCTTCAGCAGCTGCCAAATGAGTAAAAATACCTTTTAATTCCACAAAATTACAACCTTGAACTTGCTTGATAAATTGAACAGCGTCTTCTGCTCTTACCCCGATTCTATTCATACCGGTATCAATTTTCACATGAACTTTCGGTTTTATACCGGTGTGCTTATATGTTTCTTCACAAGCTTTAAGATGCTCTTGGGTAAAAACAGAAATTGTTATGTCATTTTTTACGGCACTTTCAACCGCCCAAACCGGAACAGCACCGAGAACTAAGATTTCGCAATTTATTTTTGCTTCTCGTAAATCATAACCTTCATCAATTGAGGCAACACCAAGCATATCTACACCGCTTGCAAGAATTGTAGGAGCAAGCATTACTGCTCCATGACCATACGCATCAGCCTTCACAACCCCGAGAAGTTTGACATTTGAAGGAATATTTTTTTTGATTTCGCGAATATTGTGTTCTAGATTAGAAATATTAATTTCTACCCAAGCATCACGGTGAATATTTATATTCGTTCTTCTGATATTCCTCATATTGTAAGTATATGACAAAATACGTATTGAAGCAATTTACTTCACAATAAAAACAAGAGATATTGCAATATACAATATCTCTTGTTTAAGTGTTTATTTAAAGTTGCCTTATACTAATTCTTTAACTTCAGCAGCAAAAGTTTTAGCATCTAATTTAATTCCAGGGCCCATTGTTGTTGAAAGATAAACTGATTTAACATAAGTTCCCTTAGCTGAAGAAGGTTTTGCTTTCAAAATAGCATCTGCCAAAGTTGCATAGTTTTTAACCAAATCTTCTTCTGCGAATTGAATTTTACCAATAGGGCAGTGAATCATACCTTGTTTATCTGCTCTATATTCAACTTTACCTGCTTTAGCTTCTTTAACAGCTTTCGCAATATCCATTGTTACAGTACCTGTTTTAGGGTTAGGCATCAAACCTTTAGGTCCCAAAACTCTACCGAGTTTACCTAACATACCCATACAGTCAGGAGTTGCAATCAATGTATCAAATTCAAACCAGCCATCTGAAATTTTATCAATAATTTCTTCAGCACCGGCGAAATCAGCCCCTGCTTCAGTTGCTTCAGTTGCTTTTGCACCCTTAGCAATTACGCAAACTCTAACTTCTTTACCCAAACCTGCCGGCAAAACTACCGTAGATCTGATTTGTTGATCAGCTTGACGAACATCAATACCTAATCTCATATGGCATTCTACTGTTTCGTTAAATTTAGAAACTTCTTTAGAAATTTCTTGTAATTTTTTTATCGCATCAACTGCTGTTGCCGGTTGATTAAACCCTTCAAGCAATTCGCGAGTTTTTTGTTGTTTTTTAGTTAATTTTGACATTTTATTTTCCTTTCATGGTCGTAGCGTGCATACTATGGCACTTCCATTAATCTTTTACTGTAACACCCATTGCTCTGCAAGAACCTGCAATCATTTTAACTGCAGCATCCATTGTAGTTGCATTAAGGTCATCCATTTTAATCTTAGCGATTTCTTCCAACTGTGCTCTTGTAATTTCAGCAACCTTATCTTTGTTAGGAGCTGAAGAACCTTTAGCGATACCTAAAGCTTTTTTAATTAATACAGGAGCAGGTGGAGATTTCAAAACAAAAGTAAAACTTCTGTCTTCGTAAACATCAATGATAACAGGAATAATATATCCCGCTTTATCTTGAGTTTTAGCGTTAAACTGTTTGCAAAAATCCATAATGTTAACACCATGCTGACCTAACGCAGGACCAACCGGTGGTGACGGATTTGCTTTGCCTGCTTCAATTTGAAGCTTGATTTTTCCTACTACTTTTTTTGCCATTTTTTTCTCCTTTTGTGGTATTAACGGTTTTTCACAACTTTATTTCTTATATATTTATTTGAAATATTATTGTGATAGAGTCCCTTCCACAGTTTTGTGTACTATATGTCATTCTGAGCTGTTATTTAAATTCTTCGCTTCGCCCTGAATGATGTAATAAACGAAGAATTTTTAAAATTATAATTTATTTATTTGATTATATTCCAATTCAACCGGAGTTTCACGGCCAAAAATTGAAACGTTTGCACGAAGTTTTGATTTATCCGGATAAACTTCAATAATATCAGCATCAAAGTCTGCAAACGGACCGGATATAATTCTGATTTTATCGCCAACCTTAACATCAAGTTCAACTTTTTCAACTTGTGAAGATGTACGATGTAGAATTCTTTTAATTTCGCTTTCACGAACAGGAATAGGTTTTTTCACAGAACCTACAAATTTTGAAACGCCTGTTGTGTGTCTTACAACATACCAACTGTCTTCATCCATTATCATTTCGACAAGAACATAACCGGGGAAAATCTTTTCTTCTTTTTCCTGCTTTTTACCGGATTTCATTTGAACAACAGTTTTTTGCGGAACTTCTACTCTAAAAATTTTATCCGCCATATTCATATATTCAATACGTTTTTCAAGATTTACTTTAACCTTATTTTCGTATCCTGAATATGTATGAACAATATACCATCTTTTGCGATTTTTCTTAGCTTCTTTTGCCTCTTCTTCTTGAGCTTCTAAAGCTTTTTCATTCGCAATATCTTCATTCAATTGTTCTTCCATTGTTTTTTCTTTTTTTGTCATAAGCCACCTTTTATTTTTTTGCTTCTGCAATTGTGCGAATAGTTTTTTATTTTATTTAATAAGACCTAATATTCCTTTAAATATCACATCAATCAAGTAAATTGCTACCGTAAAAACAAACACGATAATTATAACCGAAATAGTTTCAACAACTACCTGACGTCTGTCGGGCCAACTTATTCTGCCCCATTCAGCTTTTACACCTTTAAAATATGTTTTTATTGATTCTATCATGTTGTTGCTCATTGTCGCAATTTCCTTTTCGCTTATAAATCGCGCCCTGAAGGACTCGAACCCTCGACATCCGGTTTTGGAGACCGACGTTCTACCAACTGAACTAAGGACGCATGTCATAAAAATTGATAAGTTTATAGGTTATTTAATTCTCAACCTATAAACCTATCAACTTATTAACTTATTTTGTTTCCTTGTGAACAGTTGTTTTTTTGCACTTAGGGCAATATTTATTTAGTTCTAATCTTTCTTTAATATTTTTTTTGTTTTTTGTTGTTGTGTAGTTTCTTTCCTTGCATTCTTCACAAGCCATAACTACCATTCTGTCATTTTTTCCTTTGATACCCATTTTTATTTCCTTTTTTGCTTAAATTAGTTTTCATTTAAAAAAGAATGTGTTAACTCACATTCTTTTAAATTCGGCTTATAGCATGATTTTATATCAAACAAAATAAATTGCAAACTAATTGTTAACAAATAATACAAATATTATCTTCTTGCAGGTTGAGAAGAAGCGTTCGCAGGGTACTTGCCAACTGAATCGGAACGTAATTTTTCCATATATATTTGTCCGTTTTTAACAACTTCTTGCAATTGAACAAGATTATTTTCAAGACTAGTTAACACTTGTTGAGCATACAATTCAGCACCTTCACGTATTTTTACAGCTTCTTCGGTTGCTTGAAGTCTTATATTTTCTGCATCTTGAAGCGCATTATGTTTAATTGTTTCACATTCAGAAATAACTTCGTTTTTAATACGTATTCCTTCGCGTTCAATTGCTTTAATTCTATCAGATTCAGACAACATTCTATCAGCTTCTGCTTGAGCATCTTGAACAATTTTTGCAGCTTTTTGCTGAGCTTCTGCTTGTAATTCTTCTTTACGTTTCAAAAAAACTCTTGCCTCTTGAACTTCTACAGGCAAAGCCGCATAAATTCTATCAATTAAAGTTTCAATTTCTTTTTTATTAACTACAGAGTATTTTAAAATATTATAGCCTTCATCAAGTGCTATATCTAACATCTTTAGTAAATCATATACCCCGTTTTGCTGCATTATTTTATCCCTTTATCCCTTTTTACATGTTTATTTATACAAACATTCTACATAAGCATTTTTTAATTGTCAAATAATTTAGTTCTATACAATTACATATTTTAACACTTGCTCTTATGCTTGTTCCTCATTAGGGTTATTATTTACAATTTGAACCCCAAATCGCGTTCTAAACAGGTGTTTAACCGTTTCGCCCTGAATTTCTTCCATCAATCCGTTAAACAAGTCATAAGCTTCTTTTTTATATTCAATCAAAGGATCTTTTTGACCGTAAGCCCTTAAACCAATACCGTCACGAACCATGTCGATATTATGAAGATGATCAATCCATTTGCTGTCAACGACTTTTAATAAAATATCTTTTTCTAATTGTCTTACAACATTATCTTCAGAAAACGGTTCTTGAGGAGCAAAACCGGAATTATAATCTGATAAAACTTTATTATAGAAATTAATTATTTCAATTTCATGTTCTTTGTAAGCTTGAATTACAAAATCTTTGATTTTGTTATACATAGGCTCAAAGCGCATATTTTGAATATCTTTTACTTCAAAAGTTTTTAATTGAGGAACAATTGAATGTAATTCCTTAATCATTGTTTCAAGATCGTCATAAACATATTCTTCAACCTTTTGTTCAGGTGAAATATAGCTTCTGATAAGCCTATCCACTTCTTTTTCCATCATAAACATAATGTCATTATAAAGGCCTTTACCGGAAAGCACTTTTCTGCGCTGTCTATAGAATTTTTCTCTTTGAATATTCATAACATCGTCATATTCAAGAACTTGTTTTCTCATATCAAAGTGGAAGGTTTCAACTTTTTTCTGAGCAGATTTAATTTGTTTTGTAATCAATGGAGAATCAATTGCCATATCTTCAGGAATATTCATCATATTCATCAATTGAGTAATCTTTTCACCGCCGAATATTCTCATCAGATTATCTTCTAATGACAAGAAAAATCTTGTAGACCCGGGGTCACCCTGACGTGCGGCACGACCTCTCAATTGATTATCAATACGTCTTGATTCATGTCTTTCTGTACCTATAACGTGCAAACCGCCTGCTTTTACAACCATTTCGTGTTCTTTTTCGGTTATAAGCCTTGCACTTGCCAATGCCGCATCTTTAAGATTTTCATAATCAGGATTTGATTCATCAACACCGCGTTCATCAAGTTCGGCTTTTGCAAGATATTCTGCGTTACCGCCTAAAAGAATATCTGTTCCGCGGCCTGCCATATTAGTTGCAATAGTAACAGCACCATATCTGCCGGCCTGAGCAATAATATAAGCTTCTTTTTCGTGATGTTTTGCATTAAGTACATTATGCTTTATTCCTCGTTCTTTCAATAATTTTGAAAGATATTCGGATTTTTCAATGCTTATTGTACCAACCAAAACAGGCCTGCCGACTTTATGCTGTTCAATAATATCAGAAATTACTGATAAGAATTTTTGTTTTTCGGTTTTATAAATAACGTCCGGATAATCCACTCTGATATCAGGTTTATTTGTTGGAATCGCCGTAACTTCAAGGTTATAAATCTTTCCAAATTCAGCTTCTTCAGTCATCGCTGTACCTGTCATACCTGACAAACGAGGATATAATCTGAATAAGTTTTGGAAAGTAATACTTGCAAGAGTTTGAGTTTCATCTTGAATAGCAACATTTTCTTTTGCTTCAATTGCCTGATGAAGCCCGTCTGACCAGCGTCTGCCTTCCATTAAACGGCCCGTAAATTCATCGACAATCATGATTTCGCCGTTTTTTACAACGTAATCCGTATCTTTTATAAACAATTCTTTTGCTTTTAGGGCCTGCAAAAGATGATGCGCGTAATCGGTATTGATATCAAACAAATCCTGAACCCCGATTATTTCTTGAGCATGATCAATACCTTCTTCTGTCAAAATAACGTTTTTGTTCTTTTCATCTACCGTATAATCCTTTTCTTTTACAAGCTGAGGGGCAATTTTTGCCATTGTACGGTATGTTTCTTCACTCTGAGCAAGACGTCCGCTGATAATCAAAGGTGTTCTTGCTTCGTCAATTAAAATACTGTCAACTTCGTCGATAATAGCATAGTGGAAAGGTCTTTGAACAAGCATTTCTTCACTTCCCGCCATATTATCACGCAAATAATCAAACCCAAATTCGTTATTTGTTCCATACGTAATATCACAGCGATAAGCTTCACGCTTAAGATCGAAATCATGCGCGCCTTCACCGTTTGAAAGAATTACACCAACAGAAAGCCCGAGAAATTTGTAAATTTTACCCATCCACTCACTGTCACGCTTTGCCAAATAATCGTTTACGGTAATTACGTGAACTCCTCGCCCTGTTAATGCGTTTAAATATGCAGGCAAAGTTGCAACAAGTGTTTTACCTTCACCTGTTCTCATTTCAGCAATATGACCGTTGTGAAGAAAATAACCGCCAATCAACTGAACATCAAAATGACGCATATTAAGAACACGTTTTCCCGCCTCACGAACCGTTGCAAAGGCTTCGGGAAGAATTTTATCTAATGCAGCTTTTTCAAGCTTTAAGTCTTCTTTAAAATTGGATGATGTCGGACGAGAAGCCAATGCAGCTTTAAATTCATCTGTTTTAGCGCGCAATTGCTCATCAGTAAGCGCCGCAAATTCAGGTTCCAACGCATTTATATGATCGACAATCCCCATCATGTTTTTAATTTTTTTCTCGTTGGGATCACCCAATAACTTCATTAGCCACTTCATATACACCTCTCCAAGTTTAATGCTATAAAAATTGTAACATAAAAAAATAAATAAAAAATTAACCTTAATGAAATATTAAGAATTTGTCATGAAAAGTCGGCGGAGCTCTGCTCCGCCGACCTAAATGAACTTATTGCCTTATTGCCGTTAAAAATTGTATGTTGGGCTGAAAGCCCAACACGACCCTTTCGAACCCTCTCCTGTCGCTTCGCGATATTTTTCCTCAAGAGAGGTGATTCTTTTCTCTCCTAGGGAGAGAAAAGAATTTCTTTGCGAAGGATGAGCTTAGAAATTCAA
>CAYVSD010000052.1:0-11657 GCA_964453315.1 uncultured Muribaculaceae bacterium
TCTTAAAAGTTGTAATCCAATTTGAAACATTTGTAGTGTTTATTTCTGTGCTATCTGCTTGTACTTGATATATCATTTTGCAGTTTCTCCCTGTAATCAGTATAGAATAAACAAAAACGGACTTATAAACTCAAACCTGAAATTGCCGTAATAAAGTTTTTGTTACTATCATCTTCTAACGCATATCTTACGGTATCTATATGGTGATTGTTTTTATCGGGATATTTGTCTTTAAACTCTCCGTTTTTATCTTTTTCTAACTCATACAAAGCAAATTCCTCAAAAGTATGCGGGCATCTTTCTTTATCAATATAAATCTTTACTAAACCCTGCAACCATTTTATGCCATATCTAACACTATCCGGACCTTTAACCGCTCCCCTTATATCTATCCCGTCAGCCATAAATTCTGCTACTGATTTTGGCTCTGCACTATCAGCAATAATTCTGCATTGTGTTCTTGGTCTAACAAGTTCTATTGCTCTGTCATTTGTCAAAGATAATTTATGCAATTCGTCATAAATGTAAATACAACGCCTTGTTTTATCATAATGTAACTTATTCCAAGCAAACGGGTCGGCTGCAAATCCCCAGTCTATCCCCTCTCTTAAATTATCAAAATGACTAATCATTTCATCAGACATTCTCATATCTTCAACATTCGGGAATATTATCCCCCCTGTTCCTGTTACTTCGCCTAAATATTCGTGTCTGTATGCTAATTCATTCAAAGATTTTAAGTATTCGGCTTCAATAAATACCTGTTCACCTAACCACTCTTTCGGTACATCCAAATAAGTATTATGTGTTATTAGTCTGTCTGCTCTGTCTTTTAATACTTCCTTATTTACCCAAGAATTAATGTTTTGTGGTGGGTTATACGACTTAAAAGCAATAAACTGACTACCACCACGCATAATTGACTGTTCGGCTTTTCTGACTTCTTCCGGTCCTGCAAATTCATCTAATTCTTCGAACCAAGATATTTTATAATAACCGTTCTTTAACTTAATAGATTTCGTCTTTGTAGCATCGTCTAAACCCCTAAAAGTAATTACTTGACCTGTCGGGATATAAACTATCCTATACGGTGATTTATACGCCTTAAAATACGCCTCAACGCCTAATATGTTAATTGCCCATAAGATTTGGTTATATACGCTTTCCTCAATATCCTTGCCAATTTTCCTAAAACATATTGCATTACATTCAGCATCTTTTATTATGTTCAATATTATTTCAAGCGATATAAAAGAGGATTTTGTAGAAGCACGACCCCCTTTAAACCAATAATGCGTATGCTTACGCTCTTTAATATCCTTATGAACATCATAAAACTTTGGTATTATCACATCAGATAAATTAACCATTAAATATCATCCTTAATTATAGGTTTGTTATCAAGTTTAATTGTAATATCAAAATAACCACGCATTTTTGCAAGCGTTTCCCCTGCTTTTATGCGGTCTTTAGGTGTAACTTGTTTTTTAATAATCGTCGCCCTGCTTTGATAATCGCCTATGCTCTCAACTGCGACACATTCTTCTTGTTCTTCACCTCTTAAAAGCCTTGTAAGCGTTTCTTGTATTTCTTGTGCATCCGCAATAGCTTCGTTTTTCTTTTCCTTGTCTAATTCTTGCACCCTTGCCGTTATCTTGACGTTATCCAACAACTCACTTGCTTTCCTGTTTATTGATTCAGGCTTCATATTTTCTGCATTGTACGCTTTTCTGTACGCTTCGCTTGCGTTACCACATTTAATAAATTCTCTACAAAATTTTTCTTGCTTCGGTGTTAGCCCTTTATCTTGCATAACGCCTCCTTAATTGAAAGACCTTTACGCAATAAGCGTAAAAGCCTTATATGTATTTTAACTCTTTGTTTAATCGGCATATTCCAAGTGCCTGCTATTTCTGCCTGTCGGTCATTTGGGTATATATTTAATCCCCATTTTTCTATTTTTTCACTTTTAGCAAACGCATCTTTTTCTAACATATTATAAATCAATTCATAAATTCCAGGTTTGTCATATAACCGTTTATAATGCACAATTCCGTTTTTATCTTTATACTTTATAATCTTTATTCCATTTGATGAATATTTCGGTTCATAATTTAAAACATTATATCTGAAAATATGTTCTTCATCACTATCATTTAATAAGTTACCCTCATTATCCCTTACATAACATAATTCAAGTATTTCATCTTGCTTTGCTTTTAATGTTTCAAGTGTTCGGTTCTTGCCCTCGTCTGTTTCAAGCCATATCTTTAATAACTTTGTAAACTTTTCCCTGTCATATTGATAAATGCTATAAAACTTGATGTATGTAGGCACTTCATAACGGATGCGTGTATTTTCCTCAACCTTTACCGGTTCAGGTTCATTGAAATACTCTGCTCCTACTAAACTTAATTGACTTACCATACAATAAGAGTATATAAAAATTATCTAAACTTTGTCAATATTATTTGGCGGATTTTAAAAAATTTATACTAAAATTATGCAAAAATGTTTACAACCTACACGCCTGTGCTATAATTATGGTGGAGGTGCTTATGGTTAAAAAACTTAATAATTACAAAATATTAAAAGATTATTCTATTATTTATGTGTTAAGAAAAGGGGAGCAATTAGAGGTAAAAGTTGATACTGAAGATTTACAAAAAATAATATCTGTAGGTAGTTGGCACGCAATTATTGATGAAACATTACAAACAAGGGGTTATTATTTATGCCATAGATATAATAATAAATTACAGGGAGCAGGATGTATAAAAATGCATCGATTAATTATGAATTGTCCAAGAGATAAATTTATTGACCATATAAATCACGATACATTAGATAATAGAAAACAAAATTTAAGAATTGTAACAGCATTTCAAAATCAACAAAATTTACGCAGTAAAAAATCAGAACAAACTGGAGTATTTAAAAGAATAAGATTTAATCGTGAATTTTGGGTAGCAAATATAACTAAAAATAAAAAAAGATATACAAAAGATTTTAAGACAAAAGAAGAAGCAATAGAATGGAGATTAAATAAAATGAAAGAATTATATGGGGAGGTGGTGTAACGGTGAGTAATATAGATAAAATAACTATTCACTGGACTTGACAGGGGGCAATCATCAACCGTCAGAACACGAATTAAATTGTTACCATTTCTTAATAAATTCATTCGGTTTAATATTTAAAGGTAAATACGCTCCCGAAGATAACATCAATGTAAATGACGGCAAGTATGCTCAGCATTGCGGCGGTGGTAATACAGGCAATATAGGTATTGCGTTATGTGGTTGTTATGTACCCAAAGGGGTAAATGTAAAAGACTCAAAATATCCTTTAACAAGGGTGCAATTAGAAGCAGCATTTCAACTATGCGCAAGATTGTGCAAAAAATATGATATTCCTATTGATAAGGCACACGTTTTTACTCATTATGAATTTGGGTTAACACATCCAAAAACATCAAGTGCGGGTAAAATAGACATTACATATATGCATCCGTTTCCTTTAGAGAATAAAAACACTTGCGGTAATTTTATTAGAAACAAAGTAAAATGGTATTACGAACATACTTCTTAATTCTTAGTTAATATATTTGACCCAACTATCTTTTATGTACGTATTTTCCCCCTCATTAAGAGGGGGTTTTATTTACTTTTTATCGCTCATCTATTCGCACTCCTCCATACACCAAGCACAATCAATACCACCATAAGGGCATTCACTACGTTTTATTTTTCTTCCTGCTGGCTGTTCATCATCATGGTATTTAATAGCTTGCTTATAGCTATCTTCTAATTCTTCTTTACTCGGTCCGTAGAATAAATCTAAATATACATCCCTCATCTATTCAACCTCCTGTAATAGCCATCCGCCTACTTTTTGTTCAAGACATTTATATGCCAATTCCGTAATTTCTGTATTAAGAAATAATTTACTAACTTCTTCACTTAGAATTTTCGCAACACCTACAATGTTACTCGATTTTAACCTATCGTAATTTGTTTTTATTGGTTGGTAATAAAATATTCCACGGACTAAATCATTAAAACTCCCTCTATCGTGTAAACTTTCTAATTCATATATCTTAAATTTAATTGTTCCTGTTATTGCTTGTTCTGATAAAAATAATTTTATTGTTTTTGCAATTATTGAACTATAATCTTCTATATTTTCTCCTGAGATTTCACTTTCCAAATCAACTGTTTTTAATGCAAAAAATTTACGATATTTTTTATCTTCTTCAATATCAGGAGTATAAATAATTTTATCTTCTTGTATCTTTTCTATTGCTTTTTGCTTTATTTTTGCTAATACTTCTTGTCTATCCATCTATTCAATCTCCTGTAATTGTCTTAAATGTTCTCTTTTTTGTTCTTCTTTGTAAAGTTTAATTTGTACTGCTATTATATACGGGCTTAGTTTTTCTCTCCATTTTTTTATTTCTTTATCATTAGTCATTTTCCCCTCCGTTCCAAAAATATCGTTTCCACCTTATAACAGAATTTGAACCGTCTATTATTTCTGTCTTAACTTCCCATTTGTCCTTAATTTTGTCATAACCATATTTTTTTCGTAATGCCTCAATAAGTTTTTGTGGATTAGTTGTTTTGCATTCCTGAATAATACTCCAACTTGTAATCCCATTTGTTGCTCTTTTTAACTCTTTTTCTAACAATGACAATTTACTCATTTTGACCTCCTTTTGTTCTTACTCATCTTCTTTTATAAATTGTATGTTTTTAACACCGCCTTTGAAACGTTTATTAAAACCGTCTATTATTTCTTTTTGACTTAATGTGCAACCCTCCATATCGTATTCATACTGGTAATCATCTTGTAATGTTACAATTACTTTCATCTGTTGATTATTTGCAAAATTAAAATTATCAATTTTATTACATCTGTAAAACTTATCAACAAACCATTTCGGCGCAGGTAAATATCTTGTCTCTGCTTCCTTTAAAACAATTCTGTAAAGTTTATCCCAGTCAATATTTTCCTTAACCGTAAATGCTAAGTCGTATTGTGTTAATAATTCCTCATTTTGAGTTGCATCTTTTCCAAAAAAATGAAAAATCTTTTTTAAAAATTCTATTCTATCCATTTAAACCCGCCTTTTCTCTTAGTCTTTCAAATACCGCATCTTCTTTATTTTGTTTTGTATCATATACACCGTTTAATACCGCTGTATAATTACTGTCTTTTAACAACCAATTAACATCAGCTGTATAATTATCAAACCCAAAATCAATGTTTTTTAATTTGTTTATTGCTATCGGTATTGTATTCTTAAAATCTTCAATATCTGTCGATAACTCACAAATTTTATTACATTGTTTATTGTCTAAATATAATTGTTTCCCAAATACTTTTTTATATTCATCTTTAAAATATTTTATATAAGGATTTGTATATGGGTCAATTTTTTTAATTTTTTGCTCTAATAAATATACATTCTTTTCATTATTATCATTCTTATCATTATTAGTTGTTGTTATTAGCCTGTTATTAGACTGTTGATAGCCTGTTATTAGACTGTTATCTAGACTGTTATCCATTTGAAATTCTTGGTAGTTATTTATTGTTATTATTGAATAATCAGCCGTTTTATAGACTGTTATCTCGCCTGTTGATTTTAGCTTCTTTAATGCAGTTCTTATTTGCTGAACTGATAGTTTTAAGCTATGAGCGAGTTTCGGCTGACTTGTTATAAATTGTCCTCTTTTTATAACTGTTCCATGCCATTGTTTATCCTTAAAATTTGCTTGTAGTAGACAATGAATAAATAGACGCATTGTATTTGCATCATCATACCATTCCCACTCTGTTATTTGCCTATGTAATTTTATATAACCCTGCATATTTTCTACCTTTAAAAGAAAAAGGACTTAATACATTTTGTTGTATCAAGTCCTTTTAATAAGATAACCCCCACTGCACTACTATAATGGAGGTTATCTTACTTGATAAATCTATTTTTGTAGTGCATAATTATTTTACATCAAGTAAGTATTTTTGTCAATACCTAATACAGGAATGTATTTAAAAACTTATTGATTTTTTGGTTTACCTGTGTTTGTGGTTGAGGTTGTGCAACTTCAATAGGTTCTTCTTTTACTTCCGGTTTACATTCATCAGGTATTGTATTCGGAATAAAACCAAAACTTGAACTAGAATTACAATCTACCTTTTGAGGTTTACTCTGATTACTATTTCCTAATAAATGTGCAGGAATATATGGTGCATCTGCATAAACTACATTCATTGATAACAAAATCGATAATACTAATACTAATTTTTTCATATTTTTTTCTCCTTTTTTATTTTTATAACTTTTTGTCAATACCTAAAACGGTATTTCTTCGCCATCATCAAACTGCATTATTTGCCCGCCTGACTGAGTTTTTTTAGATTTGTAAGTGTCAACTACAGCATATTTTTTACCATTCTTACTGGTTAAAATATCAAGGTTAATCCACCCGTCATCATTTATTGGGTTTTCTCCTACCTTTTCATAGTTAATTCCCAGTTTAATAATTTCTCCGTATTGTGTGTTTACTACTTTTACATTCACACCTTTTGCAAAATTTGCATCTGTCATTTTTACCTCCTATTTATTAATCTTAAATTCAAACTTTTCATTTACTTTTTCTAAATAATACTTGTTAAACATTTCCGGTTCGGCTTCCTTAAATGCCCGTTGGTCAAAAGCCGTTCTTTTAACTTCCTTTAAACCAAACGAGTAAACGCCATAATCCATTTGTTTAACATCCATTTGTCCTAATAAAGTCACAAGCTGTAACTCCCGCTTTTCGATTTCTTTTTCTACCTGTTTTAATTCAAAAGACAATCTCGCTTTATCATCTTTCAAAGTGTCCATTTCTTTTGTAATTAAATCAAGGTCAATCTCTACTTTTGTCATTACTTCCCTCCTTTACTTAATTCTTTTGCTTTTAAAGTATATTCCGCCTGAAATTTCTTCAAGTCCTGAACTTGTTTCTCATACTTATAATAATAAGCATTTAAGTTATTTATGGTATCAGTTGCCTTTAATCCCTCAATTATGTCCGTGTCGTTATTTATTGTTTCTTTTTGTTTTACTTCTTTTGGTTTCGATACTTTAGAACCAAGTTTAAATACTACGTTGTTTTTATCATCAATAATTACAAGTTTGTTAATATCTCCATTGTCTGTATAGCCGATTTCATCAACTTTAAACTTAATATATTTATCATCAAGTTCCCATTTACCTTTTTGATTTTGATGTGTTTTACAACTATACCAAATAAACGGTGCTGAATATAATTCTACCCCTATTCCCCATTTAAAACCGGCTCTTTTAAAGCAGTCGCTTGCTTGTCCTTTTTCAGCTTCGGTATTGCTTTCAGTTCCACAATCCCATTTCCAAACCCATTCAAAATTTCCGTTATCATTGCTAATGCGAACACCTATACCGCCATACATCTTTCCATCAATAACTTTAAAATCATTTTGCCAACCGCAAGCGGTGTACATTTCATCTAATATTGCCCTGTCAACTCTAGCGGTTTTGTATAACAATAGCGAACAACCGCTTGATGTAACTTGTGCAACCCTGCATTCTATTTCTTCTGGTTTTAGTTTACGCATCTTTGTTTCTCCTTTCACGTTCTTTAAGTAATTTCTCTCTTAATTTCTTCCCAAGTTGTTCGGTAGTCGCTTCATAAATCGCTTGCTCTAATTCCATATTAGTCATTTGTTCTAAGTCCACGCTAAACCTCGCTTTCTAAATTCTTTTTTTAGCGCATCCGACAATTGTTCATCGTGCCACTCATAACTGATATTGAATAACAACCGTAATTCTAAATCAGTTACCTTGCTAACCATTTCAATAAATTCTGTAATTGGTAAATCTCTAAACATTTGACCCTCCTTTTCTTTTTCTTCAATGTACTCACTATCTAACTGTCTGTCATACCAATAAAATTGATTGTAACTACTCATAACATCTCCTTAATCCAACAAAGGCGCTAACTCTGCATACGCTTTTTCATATAACTCATTAAAGCGGTTAATATCATTAATGACCAAGTTTCTTAATTCTTTATCCGCCAATTTTTCAGGTGTATCATCCCTCATAAAATCAGGTAAATTCACCTTGTCTTGTTGAATAGTCGTATAATAATTTTGTAACATAGCTTTCATAATTACGTACTTATGTAAAGCAATTCTTTGTATACATTCCTTTTCCAATAAACCCATAATTAACCTCCTATGTACATTAACCAAATAACTACACCGCAAAATAATAAAATGCAAAATGTGATAAAATCTGCAAGTGCATAAATTCTTCTGCGCTTTTTCCTAAATTGCTGTAAACCATTCATTTTTTCTCCTTTCATAGTAAAAAATTATAAGCAGGGAACACCTACTTCATTTCTTACTATTAATTTTGTTCTTACATAACTCATTATACATATAAAATTATTTTTGTCAATACCTTTACAAAAATAAATAAAAAGGGGGATAAACCCCCACCGTGTCATTAAATATAGGAATATATTTATTAGAAAAGATTATTTGGTTTTCTTTATTGCGTTTTCTATAAGTATGTCAAGTTTATGGTTCATATCCGTTAAGATTGTATCAACGCTTGAATGTTTTGAACTACAAACCTGACAAGGCACATAGTCATCCTTTATCCCTTGCAATTCTTTTTCAATCTTTTGTAATTCGGGTTTAAGTGCTTCTTTTGCTTCGTTTTTCATAATTAACCTCATAATGTAACTACCTAAACCCCCTCCAGTCACACTCGAAATTAAAGTTATTATGATTGTATGTAAATCATAACCCCCCACGTTGTATTCTCCTAATCTCGTCTATATCTCTTTGTAATATATCTAATTTTTTATTTATATCGTGTATCTCTTGGTTATTTTCAATGTTCTGTTCTTTCTCCGGCAATATAATAAATTCTTGTTTAACATCCGGATATTTTGTTTGCATTTGTAGCAAATCTTGCATAACATCAGTATCGCAATCCTTTGCGTGTATATCCTTTTTGTTATCAAGTTTATCTTTGCCAAATCGTGCTAACAAGTGCATAAAGATGTTAATTGTACTGTATGCACCAACTATTGCTAATAATGCAATTATAAATTTTGCTATTGGATAAAAATTTATTAATACTTGTTCCATTTATTCTTCCTTTTCAAATGTATGTCTGTAAAATGGTTCATCTTTGTCAAATATAAATTTTATATTAACTTTCGGACTTGACTTATCTTCCATTATCACATTGCTTTTAGTGTCAAAAATATATTTTATCTTTTTACTACTACTTTTTGAACTGCTTTTGCGTGTAGTCCGTTTCATAGGTTTATAATACTATAAAAAATTTCGGGCGTTAAGAATTGCTTAAAATAATTTTTGTTGTGCCTGTGCATTTCTTAATCGTTCTACACTTGCATCAAAATAATCTTTGTCTTTTTCTATGCAAATAAACCGCCTTTTAAGATTATGACAAGCAACTGCCGTTGTACCGCTACCTGAAAAACAATCAAGGATAAGGTCGTTTTCTGCACTTCCTAATGTTAAATATCTTTCAATAATTTTCAATGGTTTCTCTGTCGGATGCCCCCATTTACTTGAAACAGTTGGTAATGTTATGACTTTGTTTTTAATTTCTGCTTTACCCTCAAAATATGCACCTGATTCTCTAATATGAACACAAAACTCGCAATCTTGTTTCCATACACCATTTGCAAAAGGAGCAACGTTTGGTTTATGCCATATTAATAAATTCGTAATATATTTATTTTTTTCTCCCCAATTCATAATACTTGAAATTTGAGAGTTACTGCAAAAACAAAATAAATTAAATTTTTTTGTTAATCGCTTAAATTCTGTAAAAACGGCATCAATATCAAATCCATCTTTAATATCGTTTAAATCATTTGATATTTTTTTTACATTTTGCTCTAAAAAACTTCCTTTGCCACCTAATGATTTATATAGATACGGAGGGTCAGTCAATACCAAATCCACGCATTTATCAGGCAACTGTTTTAATATATCCATACAATCAGCATTGATTATTTTGTTTTCTATATCTTTTATGTCTATCATTTTAAATCCTCAATCCTTACTTTTACAAACTCTGTTTCTGAATAAAACTTTTTTACAGATAATTCAACAATCTGTTTATTCCCATTTATCAAGTTTAAACCTCCATTCTTTTGCAAACTCTTTATATTTTGGAGTATCAATAACTACTAATTCAATTTCAGGATGATATTTTGCCATTCTCTTAATTTTTGTTTTACTTGCACTATCCATCCATCCTTTTATTTCAATAAAATAAAATGTATTATCATTTCTTATTATCTTAAAATCAGGTTTATACGATACACATCCTCTTTTTATTCCCTCAAACCAAAAAATGTCTGATTCAAAATACCACTCTTTTATTTCTTTATTATCTTTCAAATATTGTAAATATAAGGAATAGTTATACTCCCAACTACTTCTAAAAAATATTCTTTTATCAGCAACTTGTCTATATCCCTGTTTCCAAGATACATTATTCCTTTTTATTGGTTTTTTGCGATTAGACAACATCTTTTTTAACCTTTCATACTTTTGTTCCTCTGTCAAATTATTATACCATTTTTTAGAAGTTTTACTTAATTTTTTACAAACTTCTTCGGTATGATGTTTCCCTAACATTCCTTTTGGATGACCATTTTTTTTAATTTGTTCTTTTGCCTTTGTAGAACTCATTTTTTTATATTCATCTGTTAATTCTCTTGAATATGATGTTAATCCTAACTCTCTTGCTTTTCTTGATAAAAATTGTTTTGTTCTTCCCATTTTTTTTGCAAGTTTTTCAAGTTCATTACTACCTCTTTTTAAATCGTGTGTTTCATAAAATTTTTTCAATACTTTATAATCTTTTTCAGTAAAGACATTCATTTTGTTAATAACACCTAATTTTGTTAATCTTTCGTGAACACTCTGCCCACACATCCCGAATTCTTCTGCTGTTTTCCAAACATTTTTAGTAATCTCATAAGATTTAATTAATTGTTCATCAGTTGCTTTTTTCTTAAACATAAATAAAATACCTCCGTTGTATTTATCCGATGTATTAATAACAGGGAAACAAACTCGGAATGTTTGCTTTCGGGAGCGACCCTATCCCTGTTATAATAATACAATTAAATGCCTTTATTGTCAATATCTGAATGATTGTTTTGGCTTAACTTTGCCCTCAATGATAAATTCTATTTGCATTTCAAGTCCTTTGCTTTCTGCGTATTTGCCCATATAACCGCAATTATCCACCCTATAATTGTCCAACCCAAAAAGAAGTTAATAAAAAATATTGAACTTTTGCTAGGATGATTTGTTTTGTATGCCCAAATTGTAGGCAAGAAAAACAAGCCTAATGTAATAATACCTAAAATAAAATCAATCATTCTTTTGTCCTTTCAATTTTTTAAGTAATTCATCTAATACTTCAATCCATTCAGGTCTTACTCGCCTATGATAACTAACTGTAGGCGGTTTTGTACTGCCTTTAGGTCTGCCAACTTTTGCCATTATGCCTCCTTATACGATTGTAAATGTAAAATGGTCATCTATTTTAATGTTTGCACATT
>CAYVSD010000053.1:0-11605 GCA_964453315.1 uncultured Muribaculaceae bacterium
TTAAGTCATATATACCTGCTAAGCATAAATTTATTGATGTATCTGCTTTATCAGGGTCATCTATACATTGTTTGTTATAACTAACTATTACAGGTGTACCGTCTGCTAATACAAACGCAGCAGGATCCATATAAGGTGCTTTTAAATTTAATTTATCTACAGTTTTTATATCAGCTACATTTATAGTCTTTTCATTACCACTTTTATCTTCATATTTTATTTTGTCATACGGTATACAATCTCTTATGTGATCTTTAGCGCAAACCTTAGCCATTTTTAGGTTTTTGCCTAGACCATTAACTAAAAAGTCATAAGTGCTTGTGTAGGTATCGTTCAAATCCCCTGCAGTTTTAGTTAAATTCAATCCTTTAATAATTTTTGCATTGAACACTTTTTGTTGATTATCTTTAACGATACTGTTAATCTTTGCAATCAACGTTGGAATTGTCATCGCTGCAACTACGCCAATAATTGCGAGGGTGATTAATACCTCTGCGAGGGTAAATCCAATTCTTTTTCTTTTCATCTTTTTCTCCTTTTTTATTATCAAAATATTGATTTTAATATCAATATATTACTATATAGTAGCATGATATTCACTTATTAGTAATTTGTCAAGAAGATATAATCAAGACATGAAAAAAGACATCAAATACCTGCTCGGAAGAAATATTAAAGCTGAGCGTATACGCAAAGACATTACTCAAGAGCAATTTGCAGAATTAATAGACATCAGTCTCAGCCATGCCAGCAAAATCGAGCAAGGACTCACCTCCCCAACAGCCATTGTCCTATACAAAATGGCTAAAGTTCTCAAAATCCCAATGGAAACCTTTTTTCAAAATATAGAATAAAAAGACCTGACGTTTTATAAACATCAGGTCTTTTTCTGTTACTTTAAATTAAATTTAGACTTACTAAAACATCAATCCTGCTTCTCTTGCAGCATCTGCCAATGCAGCGATACGGCCGTGATACAAGAATCCGCCGCGGTCAAATACAACGCATTCAATTCCTGCTTTTTTAGCCTTTTGTGCAATAGCTTCACCTACAACTTTAGCAGCTTCTATATTTCCGCCGTGTTTAACTTTTTCCTTCAAATCTTTGTCATTTGAAGATGCTGATGCCAATGTAACTTTGTTATCATCATCAATCAACTGAGCGTAAATATGTTTTGTACTTCTGTAAACTGCAAGTCTAGGAAATTCCGCAGTACCTGCAATTTTTACTCTGATAGATCTGTGTCTTTTTTGTACGATTGGTTTTCTTGTTTTTTGTTTAATCATTTTATTTTATCCTTTCTATTACCCAAACCTGCTTGAAAAACCACTTCAAGAGTTTATATGGGCTTGTCGGGTTGGGCTAAAAGCCCAACTTACTATTTACATTTGTTCCGAGGCTTCACATCGGCTTACGCATTATTCGCCTCTACAATCAAAGATTGTTCCGCTCATTTCGCTTACGCTTCATTCGCAACGGCGATCACATTGTGTTTCGCAACCTGCTTGCCCTGCTAAACGCAGGTCAACCTGTTGCTTCACACCGGCTTACGCGTTATTTTTTACCGGCTTTACCAACTTTACGTCTGATGTATTCACCTTCGTATTTAACACCTTTTCCTTTATATACTTCAGGCGGACGTTTTGATCTGATTAAAGCGGCAATATCACCTACCATTTGTTTGTTAGAACCTTTTACAGTAATATTTGTGTTATTTTCAACTGTAATTGTAATTCCTGCAGGTGGTTCAATATTTACAGGATGTGAATAGCCTAATGCCATATTCAATGTTGTTCCCTGCATTGAAGCTCTGTAACCAACACCGTTGATTTCAAGCTTTTTAACAAAACCATCTTTAACACCGATTACAGCATTTGCAACCAATGTTCTTGACAATCCGTACAACGCATCTGTTTCACGAGATGTGCCCACTTTTGACAAAACGATTTCGTTTCCTTCCATTTTTACAGCGATTTCAGGACGAACCGTAACTGTTTCAGTACCCAAAGGTCCTTTTGCACTAACAGTTTGACCTTCAATCTTAACCTCTACGCCTTGAGGAATTTCTATAGGTTTTTTACCAATTCTAGACATTTTTAATTTCTCCTTGTGGTATATTGTGTAACTTTTAAGGCTTTTCTACCAATTATGCCTTATTAAATTTCCACTTCGCAAAAGCTTAGTAGATGTAGCAAAGAACTTCGCCGCCAACATTTTCTTTTCTGGCTTTTCTGTCAGTCATTAAACCTTTGCTTGTTGATACTACAGCGATACCCAAACCGCCTAAAACTTTTTGTAAGTTTTTAGATTTTGAGTAAGTTCTTAAACCAGGTTTTGAAACTCTGATTAATTTTGTGATTACTGATTTACGATTAATATCGTATTTCAAAGTAATTACGATTGATTTGAATTTGCCGTCAGCTACTTCTTGATAATCAGAAATATAACCTTCTTCTTTCAATACTCTAGCTAATTCTAATTTTAACTTAGAAGAAGGAATACTAACTGTTTCATGAGATACCATAGCGGCATTTCTGATTCTTGTAAGCATATCTGCTACCGGATCTGTTACTGTCATAATTTTCTCCTTTAGACTTATCCGCAGTTCATCGGACAGTATCTTATTAACTATATAACCGCTTACCAAATTAATTTTGCTTCATAAAAAAGCGTCTTTTGGCAGTTCGAAACTGTAAACATACATTATCATGAAGAAAAACTAATTGCAAGCAATTTATTAAAAAATTTAAACAAAAAAAGGCGGACTGAGAAATTCTCAGTCCGCCTTTAATATATATGTCTCTAAACAAATAAGTCCACAATTCCCTTCACTATTCCATATACCGTTCCGCCAACTACAGCAACAGTATTACCCAATAAACCATATTCTTTGCACGTCTCCATTGCTCCTACAAAACCATCATGGCATTCATTCGGTTTACCGTTTTCCTTTTTTTCAGCTTCTGCAATCGACGCTATTATTTCATCATAAGTATAACAGATACTATTATTTACATAACAAGTACTACTCAATTCTGAATCAATTTTTGCAAATTTATCTTTTAAATCTTCATAAATACCGGCTCTTTCAGCCCGACGCGCAAGCAAATTCTTAATTTTTCTTCCATACTTAACTTTTTGCTCACTGTCAGCATCCCACATAAAAGCTTTCATAAAAGATTCACCCTTTTCAGCAGAATGATATTTGTTCCAACAGCATAAAAATTCAATAATCTTGTTTTCGTTTAAACTATCCAATACTTCTTCTAATTGTTTGTCCTTAGTACCCGCACAATACATAGCATCATAAGCCTTATCAACAGCATCAACTATGCCATTTGAAGGAATATAAGTATCACCTTTTCCTTTTTCTGCACCTCCAGCTCCTGCAGATTCCTCCGTTGCATCTACAGACGTCTTATCGGAATAAGATGACAAAATAAATTGAGGAGGAGATGATACCGAACGATTATTTGCTGATTCCCCATAATTCCCATATGAAGAGTATGACGACTGAGCAACATTAGTTGGCTCAACATAACAAAAACTTCCCATTTAAAATATCCCCTTTCGTACTTTCTTTTTTCCCCTTACTCTTATAAACAAAATTTGAAGATAAAGATTGACAAAATTTATAGGATATTTAACAATTCTTAATATGAGAACTTCAACCCGCAAAAATAGTGGGTTGAAGTTCTTTGATTAATTTTAGAAAACAGACTACCAGCTTGCTTTTGTAACACCAGGCAATAAACCTTGATGTGCCATCTTTCTCAAGCAGATTCTGCACAAACCGAAATCTCTATGGTAACCGTGAGGTCTGCCGCAAATAGAACATCTGTTATGAAGTCTTACTGTAGGGTATTTGCCCGCTGCAGCAAGCTGTGCACGTTTTTCTTCTTTGTTTATCATCGCTTTCTTAGCCATGAATTTCTCCTTTTATGTTTTATTGTGTATTGTTTTCAATTTAATTCGTAGTGTACTTAACACCAATTGGTACTACTTTTTAAATGGCATGCCAAGAAGTTTGAGTAATTCTCTTGCTTCTTCATCAGTTTCAGCAGTTGTAATAACTGAAACGTTCATACCTTTTACCAAATCAACTTCTTCATAAGTAATTTCAGGGAACAATGCTTGTTCCTTTAAACCTAATGTGTAATTACCTCTACCATCGAAACTTTTTGCGCTTACACCGCGGAAGTCACGAATTCTAGGTAATACAACACAAATTAATTTTTGTAAGAAATCATACATTCTGTCACCGCGTAATGTTGCCATCGCACCAACAGGCATTCCTTCTCTTAATTTGTATGAAGCAATTGATTTTTTAGCTTTTGTAACTACTGCCTTCTGACCGGCAATTTTTGTTAATTGAGCTTCAATTGATTCTGCTATTTTTGAATTGTGAGAAGCCTCACCTACACCCATATTCAAAACAATCTTAACGATTTTTGGAACTTGATGTGCATTTTTGTATCCAAACTTTTCTTTTAAAGCCGGAACTACATCTTCTAAATACTTTGATTTTAAATTTTTTGTAACTGTCATTTTTCTTTCCTTTACTATTGGTATTAATGTCATACCCGACGGTAAAATTTTTACCCCTTCTCCTGCTTTATACAAAACAGAAAAATAATCGGCTATACATTAAGCATCTAGCTGTTCACCGCATTTTTTGCAAACACGAACTTTCTTTCCATCAATAACTTTTTGACCTACTCTTGTAGCTTTTTCACAAGCAGGACACATAATCATTACGTTTGAAGAATCAACAGGTGCTTCAAACTTAACAAGTCCGCCTTGAATACCAAGTGCAGGTTGTGGTTTTTGAGCTTTAGTAACCATATTAGCGCCTTCAACAACAACTTTTCCTTTTTGAAGGTCTACTTTTTTAATGTTACCAATTTTTCCCTTATCTTTGCCTGCTGTTAAAACAACTCTATCGCCGTTTTTTACATGCAAACTTTTTTTACTGTCTTTTGTCATTTTTCTTTCCTTTTTCTTGTCGGGCAAATATACCCAACCTACATTACCTTTTAATAGGTTCCTGAAACAAGTTCAAGATTATCCATTTCTAAGCTGATTAACTAAGAATTAGATAACTTCCGGTGCCAAAGAAACTATTTTCATATAACCTTTGTCACGTAATTCACGAGCAACAGGTCCGAAAACACGAGTTCCTCTAGGGTTGCCGTCTTTTGCAATAATTACTGCCGCATTTTCATCAAATCTGATTACTGAACCATCTTGACGTTTGATATCTGCTTTAGTTCTAACGATTACTGCACGAACAACCTCACCTTTTTTTACAGCCATATTTGGAGTTGCATCTTTAACAGAAGCTACGATTTCATCTCCAACTGCTGCAAATTTCTTATTTGAGCTGCCCATAACGCGGATGCATAACAATTGTTTTGCACCTGTGTTATCTGCTACTTCTAATCTGGTTTCTTGTTGTATCATTTTTCTTTTCCTTTTTTTCTGTAAGACAAATTATCTTACCTACTTTTCTTTTACTATGGCCTCTCATTCTTTTAAAAAGAATGTTTACCTGACTTTTCGCTAATTACTTAGCTTGTTCTACAACTTCTGCTACTGTCCAACGTTTGTCTTTTGATATCGGTTTTGATTCCACAATTCTTACTGTATCACCGATATTGCAAACATTTTCAGCATCATGAGCTTTGTAGTTTTTGTTAAATTCGATAATCTTTTTGTATCTTGGATGAGCTTCGTAGCTTGCTACTTTTACAACTACTGTCTTATCCATTTTGTTACTGATTACGATTCCTTGTTTTTCTTTTTTAGGCATTTTCTTTACCTTTCTCTGTTATTATTGTTTTTGCCTGTGAGATGAGTTTTTTAGTTTTTGAAATAGTTGATGTGTTTTCCAATTTATTAGTTGCTAATTGAATTCTTGCTTCTAATAATTGTTTTTTCCAATCAACGATTGCATTTTGCAACTCGTCTACAGATTTTTCACGCATTTCACTTAATTTCATTTTTATTTTCCTTTATAAATTACGCTTCGTCGCTTGGTTTTTCTACTATCTTAGTTTTGATAGGTAACTTTTGTGCTGCTAATTCCAAAGCATGAACAGCGATACTTCTATCAAAATATTCAAGTTCAAACATAATTCTGTTTGGTTTTACAACGGCAACCCAATATTCTACGTTACCTTTTCCTGAACCCATACGAGTTTCAGCGGGTTTTGCAGTAATAGGTTTATCCGGAAATATTTTAATCCATACATTACCGCCACGTTTGATTTCACGGGTCATTGCTCGACGAGCAGCTTCTATTTGACGGCTGGTTATCCAACCAGGTTCTACCGCCTGTAAACCGTAATGACCGAATTCAAGCTTAGTACCTCTTGTTTCGGTACCTTTCATTCTGCCTTTCATCATCTTGCGGTATTTTGTTTTTTTAGGCTGTAACATTTTATATTTGCTCCTATTATTTTATACCTTTATTACTATTCTTGTGTTGTTGTTTCAACGTTTTTTACGCGTCTTGGACGTCTTGCTCCACGTTCTTGGAAGCCCTCCTTGCCGCTTTTTATTTTAATGTTTTTATCTGCTTTTTCACCAGGCATCAAAGTTCCTTTGAAAATCCAAACTTTAACACCAATTTTACCCATAATTGTATCTGCTTCGGCAAAACCGTAATCTACGTCTGCTCTAAGTGTTTGCAAAGGAATACGACCTTCTTTTGCCCATTCACTACGAGCAATTTCAGCACCACCCAAACGTCCTGATACCATAACTTTGATACCCTGAACGCCTGAACGCATTGTTCTTTGCATAGCTTGTTTCATAGCTCGACGAAATGCGATACGTTTTTCCAATTGTTGTGCAATATTTTCTGCAACTAACTGTGCATCAGCATCAATTCTTGCAACTTCTACAACATTGATAACTACAGATCTGCCAATGTATTTTGTTACTTCATTACGAAGTTCATCAATACCTTGACCTCCACGACCAACAACGATACCCGGTTTTGCAGTTACAATTGTAATCGTTACATTTTGTGCTTTTCTGGCAATCAAAATTTTTGAAATGCCTGCTGCATATAGTTTTTTCTTAATGAATTTTCTGATCTTAGCATCTTCTGCTACAAATGTTTTGTAGTCTTTCACCTTTGCATACCAGGAGCTTGCCCAGTCTTGGATGATTCCTACTCTAAATCCGGTTGGATGTGTTTTTTGTCCCATATTATTTATTTCCTATTTTGTTACGTCACTAACTACTAATGTAAGGTGAGATGTACGTTTCAATCTTGAGTACATGCGACCTTGTGCTCTTGTTCTTGCACGTTTGTATGTTGTGCTTTCATCAGCATAAATTTGCGAAATTTTTAAAGCTTCAGGAGCTGCACCAAATTGCTCACGAGCATTTGCAACCGCTGCCTTTAAATTCTTTTCAACAACTCTTGCTGCGAAATAAGGCATAAAACGTAACATATCTTGAGCTTCAATAACAGATTTGCCTCGCACTTCGTTTATTACTCTGCGAAGTTTTCTTGCTGTCATTTTTATGTCTGTTTGTTTTGCTTTTGCTTCCATTTTTATTATCCCTTTAATTTAATAATACTAATTATTATTTCTTAGCAGTCTTATCAGAACCTGCGTGCCCCTTGAACAATCTTGTAGGAGCGAATTCACCTAATTTATGTCCAACCATTTCTTCAGTAATATAAACTGGTACGTGAGTTTTACCGTTATGTACTGCTATTGTATGGTTTAACATATCAGGTACTATCATAGATGCTCTGGACCAAGTTTTAATAACTTTTTTCTCAGAGTTTGCATTCATCTTTTCGATTTTTTTCTGTAGAGATTCCTCTACGTATGCACCTTTTTTTAATGAACGTGCCATTTATTTCTCCTTTATTTGTTATTATTTCTTATTTCTTCTTCTAACAATTAACTTGTCTGAATATTTACCTTTTTTACGGGTCTTATAACCAAGAGCCGGTTTACCCCAAGGAGTCTTAGGATTTCCACCAGGACCTGTTTTACCTTCACCACCACCGTGTGGGTGATCGCAAGGGTTCATCGTAACACCACGAACTGTTGGTCTTATACCCATATAACGTTTTCTTCCGGCTTTACCTATTGAAAGGTTTTTGAATTCTGAATTACCGAGAACACCTATAGTTGCTAAGCATTCTTTTCTAACCATTCTCATTTCACCTGAAGGAAGTTTTATTGTTACATAATTACCTTCTTTTGCCATAACTTGAGCAGCATTTCCGGCAGCTCTAACCATTACACCGCCGCGACCTGCTCTTAATTCAATATTATGAACCATTGTACCTAACGGAATCAACTCAAGCGGCAATGCATTACCTGTTTGTACAGGTGCTTGAGGACCACTAATAATTGTATCACCTACGTTCAAACCTTCAGGTGTTAAAATATATCTTTTTTCACCGTCAGCGTAGAAACATAATGAAATTCTTACGTTTCTGTTTGGATCGTATTCGATAGTTTTCACTGTCGCCGGTACTCCGAATTTTTCTCTTTTGAAATCAATTACACGGTATTTTCTTTTTACCCCACCACCTTTGTGACGGCAAGTAATTCTACCTGTATTATTTCTTCCTGCATTTTTGTTTAATGATTTTAACAATGATTTTTCAGGAGTTGATGTAGTGATTTCTGAATAATCACTTTTTGTCATGCCTCTTTGTCCCGGAGACGTCGGATTAATTTTTCTAATTGCCATTTTAATTTTCTCCTTTTTGGCTTTCTTAATAGACTTACGCCTATCCTACATTTTTAAGGACTTATGCCATATACGCCCTTATTAAACCGCCATAAATTCTAACGGTTCGCCTTCGATTGTTACGATGGCTTTCTTTGAAGAATCAGTTCTGCCGAATTTGTAACCCATTCTTTTTGAATGAGATGGCATATATACTGTTCTTACAGCTTTAACTTTTCTTCCAGGAAAAGCTAATTCTACAGCTTTAGCAATTTCGATTTTGTTAGCATCTTTTCTTACTTCAAAAGTATACTGACCGTTTTCTGTTGCTGCCACTGATTTTTCTGTGATTAAAGGTTTTTTAATTACATCATATAAATTTTCACTACTCATATTTTTTTCCTTTATTTCTTCTAGGGCTGACCCCTCACCCGCCCTTCGGGCACCCTCTCCCAATGGTAGAGGGAAAATTTACTTTTTAATTATGGAGCCTTTCTGTTATTACATTTACAGCAGATTCAGTCATAACAACAAAATCAGCTTCTAACAAATCTTTTACGTTCAAGTTTGAAGGTAATAAAAGTTTTACGCTTGGAATATTTCTTGCTGACAATTCAAGATTTTTGTTTTCATCAGCTTTTGTATCCGCAATAATTAAAACTTTTCCACTTACATTCAATGATTTCAATGCACTAACCATCAATTTTGTTTTTGGTTCAGCAATTGTTGAGAAGTCTTTAACAACTACAATTTGAGATTCTTTAGCAGATAAAGCTGATCTCAAAGCTAATTGTCTTGCTTTTTGAGGCATATTGAAAGAGTAATTTCTTGGTTTTGGTCCAAAAATTACGCCGCCGCCTGCAAACAATGGAGAACGAAGTGAACCAGCTCTTGCGCGGCCTGTACCTTTTTGTTTCCAAGGTTTTCTGCCACCGCCTGATACTTCTGATCTTGTTTTAGTGCAAGCATTACCTGAACGAGCATTGTTTAATTGTCTTCTCAATGCTAAATGCATTACATGTATGTTTGGCTCAACTCCGAAAACACTTTTTTCTAAAGTGATCTCGCCAAGTTTTTCGCCTGATGTGCTTAAAATTTCTTTTGTCATTTTTCTTTCCTTTTTGCTTTCCGTCTACCCCTTTCTCTTTCAAGTTTTATATGGCAGAAGCGGGATATATCTGTAACTATTTATTCCAAGTAGTGCGGGTAGGAACGATTGTTACCAATCTGCCTTCGCACCCAGGAACTGAACCTTTAATTAAAACTAAACCGTTTGAAGGGTCTACTTTAACTAATTTCAATTTTGTAATGGTAACTCTTTCGTTACCCATATTGCCGGCCATTCTCTTTCCTTTAATTACTCTTGAAGGAGTTGTACCTGCACCGATAGAACCCGGTTCTCTGTGGTTTTTTGAACCGTGAGCCATAGGCCCTCTGCCGAAATTCCATCTTTTTACCGTACCTTGGAAACCTTTACCGATTGATTTTCCTGTTACGTCAACTTTTTCAACATTATCCAATACAGAAAGTTCAACCTTATCACCTACTTTGAAATCTTGAGGATTTTCAACTCTGAATTCTTGTAAGTGTCTGTAATTTGATAAACTGTTTTTCTTAAAATGACCTAATTGAGCCTTTGATAAATGTTTTTCTTTTGCTGCTACAGTACCAACTTGAATAGCGTTGTAGCCGTCAGTGTCAACTGTTTTAACCTGAGTAACCACAGTTTCGTCTACTTTGATAACTGTTACAGGAATAGCCAAACCATTTTCGTCAAAGATTTGAGTCATTCCGACTTTTTTACCTATTACACCTAGTGTCATAATTTTTCCTTTCTATGCTCATCTTACTTGGTGCATAAAAGCCCCGTTTCAGAATTGCACATTTTCGCTTGCGAGCGCTACTAAACTTTACCTGAGGATTTTCACCCCTTGACGCTCATTTGCGTCAACCGTAGATCACATTATATATGCATAATGCTTATTTAGTTTTCATTTGCAAGGATTGAGGCAACTATTTTGCTTCAATATCTACCCCTGCAGGTAAATCTAATCTACGCAACTCATCCATAGTGGCTTGAGTCGGTTCGTATATATCAATAATACGTTTGTGTGTTCTCATTTCGAAATGTTCACGAGATTTTTTATCTACGTGTGGGGAACGCAATACGCAATATATACGTCTTTTTGTAGGTAAAGGAATAGGGCCGGCTACTTTAGCGTCTGTTCTTTTAGCTGTTTCTACGATTTTTTCAGCTGATACATCAATAAGTTTGTGGTCATAAGCCTTTAAACAAACTCTGATTCTGTTTTTCTTTGTGCTGGTTGCCATTTGCGCATTCCTTTTGTTTTCTATGTACTACTTGAATAAGAACTTCCGAATAGAGTTCTCAAACCTGCTCAGAGTGCTATTTTACATACTTCGGACATTATCTGAGCATACCAATCGTATGACAAACAAAATTCACTGTCAACAGGGTTTTTGAAATATTGTAAAGAATTATTAATGAAAGTGAAACAATCGGGCGGGGATTTCATCCCCGCCCGACCCAAAAGAACTTATAGCCATATTGCCTTACGGGATCAACTCCTTCCCTTACGAGGGAAGGTTGGGATGGGTGCTGATTTTCTTTATTATAACCGGCACCCACCTCTACCTCCCTTTTCTAATTGCTCCGACTTCGACGTTGCAAAGAAAAGCCTCTCGCAAAACAATACTCAATTGTTTTGCTCGGCAGAGTCTCATAAGGGAGGAGAATTATAAGAACTTATAGCCTTATAGACTTATCGACTTATTATTGTAAGTTGGGCATTCTTGCCCAACAATAGCCCCTTGCGAGGAACAACCCTCACCCTTACTCCCTCTGCGACTCGCTACGCTCGCATGCACGCAG
>CAYVSD010000054.1:0-11598 GCA_964453315.1 uncultured Muribaculaceae bacterium
GATAATGATAACGGTATTGCTGATGCTACTCCGATGATTATTCCAGTTATAGATATAACTCCGCCTCCTCCTCCACCTACAATTGATCCTCCTAAACCAGATGATGAACCTAATGTTAGACGAGAACGTGACGACCACTATTACTGGAAGAAAAACGGCGATAACAATGTTCAAGCAATTGATAAACGTCAATATATGAGATTTAATGTCAATGACAATAAAAACCCTGTCGCTCTTGAACAATCAAATAACGGAATCGACGGATTATTAGACATATCTCGAGGCGGTATAGCTGTTAAACACAGTGGTGACTTAAAAGTTGGTGACGTCGTTCCGGTTCACATTACATACGGAGATCTTGATATCAATGCAGAAGTTAAAGTTGTATCTGCAACAACATCAAGAGCCGGAGCAGAATTCGTTAACTTGAGTCAAGCAACTGCAAATCAATTATTATACTTGAGTATATTACTTGATGATAAAAATAACGTTGCATTTAACAAATAGAACGAAATCAAAACTAAAAAAACCTTGTACAAATTGTACAAGGTTTTTTTTATGGCAAAAATAAATATTTTGAGTGTTTATAAAACTTTGTATTTTATTGCAAATTAACCTAAATATAATATAATAGTATAGAAAGGATAAGCACAATGAACAATAAGCTACTCGTTACTGCACTCGCATTATTATTTATATCAATACCGCTCAATACAAATGCACAAGAAGGAACTACATACAATACGAATACGGCACCTATTAACAGTCCAAAAGATTTAAATCTTGGCGGTTCTTTTATCGGACAAGGCAGCCCGAATATTGTTACAAGACCAGTTTCTCTAAACATCGATGGTTTAACAAATGCAGGAGACGCTTTTAATATACTAAACAGAGGCGATGGTCGTGAAAACTTTACACGCAAACTTGACTCCGTTGAATACTTAACTAATGATGATTACATACAAAACAGTATTCAATTCAACAGAGCAAGACAAGCTTATCAACAACAAAAAAAACAAGAAGCAAACTATAGTAATGTGAATAACAAATACTAATAAAAAATCATAATTTTCAAATAAGAATGCGCGGTTAATTATTAAATCAATCGCGCATTTTATTATCATCATAATCAATCAACTATTTCTTAGGTATCGGTTTTTTCATTAATTGTTGATCCGCTGGATCCGGGGCATTATTATTTTGAATAGGGTTTGAAACAACATTTTTATTATCGGTTTGAACACCTGCTGCCTCATTGTTTGCTTGCTGAGTAGGATTTTGTTGAGTTTGATCTTTTATTGTTTGATTACCATTATTTAACTCAGCTTGATTATTTTGAGGTTGTCTGTTATTCATAGCGTTTGGATTTAAAGTATTATTTTTATCTCCATTTTGAATATTATTGATTTGTGGATTATTCATTGCTGCTTCAGCAACTTGTACTTTTGCTTCAGCTGCTGTTGTTTTTGCGGAAGATACCGACTTTTTAGCATTTTTAAGAGTATTTGCAGTCACTTTTTTTGCAGATTTAAATGATTTTGTAAAAGTCTTTGTTGTTTTTTGCGCAGTAGTAGATCTTTTTGCAGTTGATCTTGTTGTATTACCTGTTCTTGCTGTTGAAGCAGAAGATTTAGCTGCAGCAGCGCCGGTTGCAGAGGAAGACATACCTAAAACGGCAGCTGCACTACTAGCTACACCACCTACCTTTATCGTCAAATCTCCATATTTTTCTACGGTTTCTCCGGCAGCAGCAGTTGGAATAAAGGCCTGCATAGCAATACCAACACCTTTAGTCACAACTCCGGCCATGGTTGTGTATGCGCCTACTTTCGCTGCAGCATTTGATGTATTAGATCCATGAGCAGCAGTTTGAGCTGCTGATGCATTTCGAACGTTTGCAGCTGCGATTGCAGCATTATTAGTACGTGCAATCGTTCTTGCATTTTTAGATACATTTGCAGTTGATTTTGTTATACGAGCTTGTTGTTTTGCAATAGTAGTTGTTTTTCTTTTAGAATTTTGTATTTTTGAATTTGATTTTGTAACTTGTGCTTGTTTTTCCTCTATTTGAGAATTTGCTTGATCTTCCATAGATCTTGCTTGTTGCTCATTAGAAGCCGTATGGGTCTTAGCACTTGAAGCAATACCTGTTATTTCATCATTTAACGCTTGAACTTTAGATTGTTCTTTTTCTAAATTCTTACGTTCAGCCTTTTCTTTTTTTTCAATTTTACGCTTTTGTTTTTCGGCAGCCTTCATAGTTTTCTTCATTTGGGCATTTTTCTTAACAGTTTGTTCATTAATTGAATCCTGTTCAGATTCAGTTTGTTTCATTGTCTGTTCTTCTTGTTTATTTTTTGCATCTGCCTGATTTGATTTGTTTGTTGCATTTGTGGCTGCAACGATACCTACACCCGAAATACCGCTATTGCCATTTGAAGACGATGATGTTTTTTGATTTTCAGTCACAACAGCTTTTTCTTTTTTATTTTCCTCAGTATTTTTAGTATCTGTTTTATCAGCGCCATTATTACGTTTTTCTTGTTCATTTCTTACTTTTGCCATATTAGCATTTAAGTAATTATACATTTCAGCCGAAACATCACCAAGTAAAGATTCCTTTAATTGTTGTTTTATTTCTAAAATTTGGTTATCTGTATATTGACCGAGATTTTCAAAATCTACAAATTGTAAATCTAAAGGACTATTATATTGAGAACCACCATTGGCACGTTGTTGGTGTTGAGGACGCTGCATAGCTTGATTGGCTCTGTTAGAACCAGCCGCAGCTGTCGCCTTCAAGCCTGATGCAGTTGCAGGACCTTGTGTTGAAGCAACTCTTGATGAAGCTGACACACCAGATGCTGCTTGTCTGTTTCTGACTGCAAGTATGGATTTATCCATATCTGCTTTTTGATTGCCTTCTGTTTTTGCAGCATTAGAACCAAATTTCTTTAATAGTTTTCGGGTATCAATGCTATTTATATTGTTACCTGAACTGTTAATTTCCATATAAGCTCTCCTATGGTTGTACTCTCTTATATAAGTAAAGTATTCTAAATACCGCCAATTTCAGAGATTTATATTTTTGTTACAATGCTTAATAATTAACCCAAAGTTTGTTTTTTAAGATTTTGAACTTTTGAAGGATCTTGAGCTGCATTGTTATTTGAAATAGGATTTGACATTACATTGTTGTTATTAAACATAGCGCCTGCCATTTGCATACTGTTGCCTTGTTTAGGAGCTTGCTGAGTTTGAGCATTATTTTGAACGCCTTGTCCTTGACCTATCATTGCTGCAGCTGTTTGCATTTTATTGTTTGAATTAATAGGATTAGTTTGTCTGTTATTTCCTGCGAACTGTTGTGTTTTTTGATTATTAGTTTGAACTTGATTTTGTTGTTGAGTTTGACCTTGAACCGGATTTTGATTCATATCTTGATTTTGAGATTGAATATTATTTTGGTTTTGATTGTTCATATTATTTTGAACATTACCATTTTGTTGCATATTATTATTTGCATTTACATTTGCAATATTAGATTTTGCTTCTGCAACTTTTGCATTCGATGACGATACTGCTTTTTTAGCGATTGAAACTTGCTTTTTAGCAGATTTATTAACGGCTGCAAAAGATTTTTTCATTGATTTTGTTGTTCTAGCTGAAGATTTTGAAAGATTTTTTGTTCCTCTAGTAGCCGCCATTGCACGAGTATTTGACGCTTTTGCAGTATTAGCAGCTTGAGAAGTATCAGAAGCATTTTGACCTAAAACTTGTCCTGTAGCTGTTGAAGCCGCGCCTGCTGCAGTAAATCCAACACCTAAACCGGTATCTTTTTTACCTTTTGCAACAGTAACTTTACCGATACCTTCTAATACTTTTCCGGCTGCAGCAGTATAAACACTGGACTGCATAGCTACACCTTTAGCAATAGTTGCTGTTCCTTCTGCTTTTTCAGAAGCACCTTGTGTAATTTTCGTTGATCCGTATGCAGTTGCAGTAGATCCGGCAGTCGTTGCAGCAATACTTGCCATTTGACCAGCTTTAGCTGAATTATTTGCACTTGCAATTTTATTATTTGCTGTTTTTGCAACTTTATTATTTGTTCTTGTAATATTTCTTGCATTTTTAGTAACTGTAGATGTTTTCTTAGTCAATTTTGATTGCTGCTTCGCAACGGTAGTTGTCTTTTTACCTGCAGACTGAATTTTAGACTGAGATTTTGAAATTTGAGCTTGTTTCTCTTCAATTTGAGCATTTGCATCATCTTGTGCAGACTGAGAAGAAGCTGCCTTTGATTGACTTGAAGCCGCAGTTGCAGAAATTTGAGAAATTTCTTCATTCAATGTTTCAACTTTTGATTGTTCTTGAGCAACTTTAGCTTGTTGAACTTTCATTTGTTTATCAAGCATTTTTTTCTGTTTTTCAGCAGACTTCATAGTCTTTTTCATCTTCTTAGTTGTTTTCAAAGTTTTAGATTCATTTGCTTTAACTTCTTTGTTCAACTTATCCATTGTTTTCTTTTGTTGAACATTATCTTCGCTAGAATCATTTGCTTTATCAGTTGCTGATTCTGTTTCACCCATAGAAAGATCTTTTTGTCCTTCTTCAGCTTGATTAGCACCTTCTGTTTGTTCAGCAGAATCTGCACGTTTTGTTTGTTCTTGTTTTAATTTATCTAATTGTTGCTGCAATTTAATTTGTTGAGCGCTTGTAATATCACCTGCTAAATCAGTTTGAATTTCTAAAGCAGCTTGTTCCAATTCCGCATCAGTAGCTGTTGAAAGATTATCAAAATTCAATGGCAAATCACTATTAGCGTTATTGCCTCTTTGTGCGCCGGATGCTGCAAAATTCTGTCCTGTTGCAACATTTACCTTTTTATTTTGAGAAGGTAATGCGGCATTTGCTCTTTGAGAGGAAGTAGCCCCAAATGAACGTTGAACTCCACTAGTTTGTTGAGTAGATTGAACTCCATTTGCAGATTTATCAAAGATTGATCCTTCTTTAGTCAATCTTTTATCAGAATTTGCTTTTTGAAGGTTTCCACCTGCAAAACGTTTTAAAATCTTTGGTAAATCTGCCTTGTTAATGTTAATATTGTTAACACTCATGATAAAACTCTCCATATTTTGCTCTCTTACTGTTATAAAAACTTTCAAAAATGTGTAATTTCAACATGCTTTTATTTTGTTACAAAAGTTCACATATATGATATAACTAAACAATCTCTTGTAATTCATCTTTGTTCTTGCTAACATAACGAAGTAATAAGTATTAGGGAGAAATAAAAATGGATTTAATGAAGGGTAAAAAAGGGCTTATCTTTGGTGTTTCAAACACTCATGGTATTGCTTACGGAATAGCTAAACAAATTCACGATGCAGGCGGTGAAATCGCATTTACTTATGCTAACGAAGCTATGGAAAAAAGAGTTCGTCCTATAGCAGAAGATTTTGGCGCTAAAATCATTATGGAATGCGATGTAACAAAAGAAGAAGACGTAAAAAAAGTTTTTGAAGAATGCGAAAAAGTATACGGAAAACTTGATTTTGTAGTTCACGCTGTTGCATTTGCAAACAAAGAAGATTTGACAGGAAGATTCATTGATACTTCAAAAGCTGGTTGGGATTTAGCGCTCGGAATCAGTGCATATTCACTTGTTACAGTATGCAAATACGCTGAAAACATTATGAATGAAGGCGGTTCAATCTTTGCTATGACATATTTAGGTTCAATACTTTCTGTTCCGGGATATAACGTAATGGGAGTTGCTAAAGCTGCTTTAGAATCATCAATGAGATTTTTATCAGTAGATTTAGGTAAAAAAGGTGTTCGCGTAAACTGCTTATCAGCAGGTCCTGTAAAAACACTTGCAGCTATGGGTATAGGCGGATTTTCAAAAATGTTAAAAGCTGCTGTTGCAAGAGCTCCTTTAGGACGCAACGTAGCACTTGAAGATGTCGGAAAAGCCGGATTATTCTTAGCTTCTGATTTATCTTCCGGTATGACAGGAGAAGTTATTTACGCAGATTGCGGATGCCATAGCGCATACGCTTCAGCTGAAGAAATGGATATTCTTTCTGATAATATTCAAATTTAACAAGTTTATAAAACTGCAACAAAAAGAGCCGCATTAAAATCGGCTCTTTTTTTATAATGATTGAATATCAATTTCAATTTGAGTTTTTAATTCTTCTAAATTATCAAATTTAACTTCTTTTCTAATCATTTTTAAAAACTCAATTCTTATATTTTTCCCATATAAATTACCGTCAAAATCTAAAATATAAGTTTCAAGTTTCGGTAAAAGCCCATCTTCTACAGTCGGCGAAGATCCATAATTAGCAATACCTTTATGCAGCGTTCCGTCGTCTAATATAACATTAACATCATAGACACCATAAGGTATTTGAATAATATCATTCGGATACACAATATTTGCCGTTGGAAAACCAATAGTACGCCCTATTTTTTTACCTTCAATAACATTTCCGGCAATTGAAAAAGATCTTCCGAGCATCGAATTTGCTATAGGTATAGCTCCTGTTTTTAGGTAATATCGAATAGAAGAACTGCTTATCACCTCTCCAAAAATTGTCTGAGGTGGAGTCGCCGCGTAAGAATAACCATAGCGAGACTGACAATTAGCCAAAAAATTAACACCTCCTGAACGCCCTATACCAAAATGATGATTAAATCCTGTTGAAATTGCTTTTGGCGAAAAATATTTAAAAATAACCTCATCTAAATATTGCATCGGAGTCAACTTACATATTTCATCAAAATTTAAATATATAAGATAATCTACACCCAGCTGTTCAATGTACTTATGCTTATCCTCCGTCGAAGTTAAATTTTTAACAGGCAAATTATTTAAATAACACTCCGGATGTTTTTCGAAAGTTAAAACTGCAGACCGACATCTCATAGAATGAGCCATATCAACAGCACAACCAATAACAGACTGATGCCCTAAATGAACCCCGTCAAAAAAACCCAAAGCCAATGACAAATTTGGTATACTCGTTAATTCAGAGATAATCTCCATAATATAATTATATTTAAAAATATTTATAAGTAAAAAATGTAAAGTATTTTAAAATAAAACACCAACAATTGCGGCAGACAAATAACCTGTCAACGTACCGCAAATTAAAGCTCTAACACCCAATCTTGCAAGATTTTTTCTCTGATTAGGAGCTAATTCCCCAATACCGCCAAGCTGTATCGCAATAGAGCCAAAATTAGCGAAATTACATATCGCAACACTTGCTATTAAAAATGATTTTTGAGAAATCACATTCGACATCTTTATCAAATCTACATAAGCAACCATCTCATTCAATACAAGTTTTGTACCCATTAAAGCGCCTACTGATGTTGCGTCTTTCAAAGGAACACCTATCAACAAGGCAAATATTGAAAAGATTTTACCTAAAATCATCTTCAAAGACAAATTAGTTAAATCAAAAGATACAAAATTTATATGTAAATACTTTACAATCAAACCGCCAAACAAACCCAAAAACCAATCTATCATAGCAACAAGAGCAACAAGAGCTAAAATCATCGCAATAACATTTAATGCAACCTTCATACCCTCTGAAGCACCGGCTGATATTGCATCAAAAACATTTATATGAGTACGTTTACGCTTACTATATGTTATAGAAAAATTCTCACTTGTTTCAGGTATATGTGTTTCAGGATAAACGATTTTTGAAATAACAAAAGCCCCCGGAACTGCCATAATCGAAGCCGCAAGAACATACTGAGCAGGAACTCCCATACCAATATATATAGGCATCGTAGCACCGGATATACAAGACATACTTCCTGCCATTGAAGCTAACAATTCCGATCTTGTCAATTTTTCCAAATATGGTCTTATCATTATTTGGGCAGAAATTTGACCGACAAAAGCGCTTGCTACATTTGACAAAGCTTCAGCGCCGCTAACACTCATCAATTTATTCATAGCTTTGCCAAATACAGGGATAACCCTTTGCATAATCCCATAATAATACAAGACATTAACAAGAATCATCATAAATATTAAAGAAGCGATTAACTGTAAAGCAAAAACATTCGCACCGCTTCCCCAAACAAGTGCAAGTTTAATATTACTCATTAACGGACCAAAAACAAATTCCCCGCCATTTAAAGCAAAATCCAATATTTTCTGAACAAACATTCCAATTCCAAGAAACATTTTTTCCCCAATTGGAACTTTAAAAATAAAAACAGCAAATAATACCTGCAAAACAAAACCCATACCGACTGTTTTATAATTTATACCCTTACGATTGTTTGACAATCCGTAAGCTATCGCAATTATAACAACTATTCCTAAAATTCCGATTAATCTGTCCATATTATTTATTTCCGCCAAATAGTTTCATAATTTTATCAATTAAACCTTCGGATTTTTCTGCTCCTGAATCTCCCAAAGTTTCCAATTTATTCAATTTATCTTGAATCATTTTTATTTCATTTGCATCTGTCGCCAATTCAAGATATTTTCTATAAAGTTCAGCCACTTTAGATCCGGCCTTTATTTTTTCATAAGCTTTAGCAAGAGGTTTTAAAACATTAACATCTCTTTCATCAATTTCTAAGGCTCTTTCTAAATATTGAGCCTGCATTCTGTAATCACCCAAACCTTCTCTATACTGAGCAAGTTTTTTAAAAGCTTCTTTATTTTTAGGGTCAATTTTTACGATTTTTTCATAATACTCTGAAGCATGATCAACTTCTCCGTTATCAGTAAGAATTTGAGCCAACTCAAATAATAAATCGACATCATCGTCTTTAATTTGAACCGCATTTAGAAATTCATGAGTCGCCATATCAACATCTTTTTTCAAAAGATGATATCTGCCCCAATTAACATAAGAATTATATTCATCTTTCTTTTCATCATAAACCAGAGCCCTCATTTGATAGGTTAGAGGAGATCCCGGAACTAACTTATTATACTCATCAATAGTTTCAAGAGCTTTATCAAAATCTTTTGCCGAATAATAATATTGAGCTTTTAACGTATAATATCTTGGAGAATTTTTAACCTCCTCAGGTAATGAATTTAACTTATCATAAGCTTCATTTACCTGACCTAATTCAAGCATACATTGGATTTTAACTAATTCATCTTTTGTAAATTCAATAGCTTTTGCAACATCACCGCTACGCAAATAAACAGCAGCAAGCCCCTCATTAATTTTTAACGTGTCAAAGCCTTTTTTCTTAGCTCTCAATAAAGTCTCAACCGCACTTGAATATGCTTCGTCCTTCATATAAATATCTGCAAGCTGTAAAAACATTTCTTCATGCAATTCTTCGCCTTCAAGCAGCAAATTAAACTCATCTATAGCCCTTAACATATTACCGGCTTGGCGATATAAATTTGCAAGCGTCATTCTTGTCATAGCCGTCTGCACAGGATCTGTAGATGCTGAAATTGCCTTTTTAAAATCGCTTATGGCAAAATCTAATTTGCCTTCCAAGGAATTTTTATTTCCTCTGTAAATATAATATTTGTATTTATCGGTATTTTCATATATAGAAATTAATTGTTCGTATGCAAGAGCATTTGTCAAATCTCTTTTCAATATTTCGTTATAATAATTTGCCGCTTCATTTTTTTTCTCAAGAATTAATGCAATATGTCCTAATCTCTCTAAAATTCCCAAATCATCCGGTGTTTGAGTCAATTCTTTTTGATACTCAGCATAAGCCTTTTCGTATTGTTCATTTGCTTCAAATTGTTCGGCCAACTGTAAGCTCATTATTATCACTCCTTATTATAATATTTCCCTAAACCCAATATAACATTAATATATTATTTATCAATTAAAAGTATTTTGGGTTTTCTCCATACCATTTTCAAAATAAAATTTAATCCCCTCGACTGACCTTTTTAAAACATTTTTCAAATCCTCAAGCTGATTTTTATCAAAATTTTGCAAAACAAACGCCTCAGAAGGAATAGGAGGCTGCGGACCTATTCCGACTTTTAAACGTGCAATATCAGATGTTCCAAGATGTTTTATAACCGATTTTATCCCGTTATGTCCGCCATCTGAACCGTTTGGACGAAAACGAACTTTACCCAGCGGCAAAGACAAATCATCATACACAATCAAAACATCTTTTACATCAATTTTATAATAATGCATAACCGCGATAACAGCCTCGCCAGACAAATTCATAAATGTCGTTGGCTTAATCAAAATGACATCTTCAGCACCAAACTTAAATTTAGTAAAAAAACATTTTAATTTCTTTTCTTCCCTAAACTCAACTCCTTCACCTAATGCCCACTTATCAACAACCATAAAACCGGCATTATGACGGGTAAAACAATATTTATCCCCAACATTTCCCAAACCTACAACAAGTTTCATACAAATCCTTTTCCTATTTATACTTAATATTTTAACCCAAATAAATATTACCGCATTGATATAGAAAGTTTATGCTTAACAAAATGATAAAAAATAAATAAATTTATTATGCAAAGGAGGAAAACAAAATGAAGAATCAACAAAAATTAAAAAACAAAACCAGTTCACAAAAAGTAGCAGATTTCTTAGAAAAAAATTCGCTTCATAAAAAGGATTTCGCGGAAATGATAGGAGTAACACTATCTTATGTTTACAATCTTATTGATCAAACCATACCTTTTTCAACCCGAAGCACAACACTTGAAAGAATTGCAACCGTAATGGATATTAAACCTGAAGAATTTGAAGAATACAAAATTCCGCAAGAACCAATTATACAAGATGAAACTGTTAATTTAATAAAAAGCGTAATACATGAAAAAAAAATAGGCATAGTAAACTTTTTAAAATCATTCCCGCGAAAAAAACGAATAGAAATTGTTGACATGCTAAGAGGAGAACTACCAATCCCAATTGATTTGAAAGAACTTCAAACAATCGGACAAATTCTTGATCTTGATAAAAACGAAATTTACAATATTTGGGAAGATCGACTTAAACAAGTCTTAGAAACAAACGGAATGAACCTGAATAACAATATGGCACTTATAAACTCAATGTTTAACTGCGCAAGAAAATTCATTGACATTTAATAACAAAAAATACTGCATTCTCATCGCTGCCAATAAAAAAAAAGGATAGTGAAAACCTATCCTTTTTTTTGCGCTTGGCGCGATTGTCTTGAGGCACTCGCTATAAACGGGACTCCGTGCACCTGCTTGTCTTGCTTAACGCAAGCCAACCCGCGCACATACGCCCTCTGCTCGTACCTCGCTCGAACGCAAATTGGCGTTCTCATCGCTGCCAATAAAATAAAAAGGATAGGGAAAACCTATCCTTTTTATTTTGCGCTTGGCGCGATTGTCTTGAGGCACTCGCTATAAACGGGACTCCGTGCACCTGCTTGTCTTGCTTAACGCAAGCCAACCCGCGCACATACGCCCTCTGCTCGTACCTCGCTCGAACGCAAATTGGCGTTCTCATCGCTGCCAATAAAATAAAAAGGATAGGGAAAACCTATCCTTTTTATTTTGCGCTTGGCGCGATTCGAACGCGCGACCTATCCCTTAAAAGGGGAGTGCTCTAC
>CAYVSD010000055.1:0-1375 GCA_964453315.1 uncultured Muribaculaceae bacterium
AATCTCCGCATCCGCATAAAGGACCGTCTTCCATTTGGAGTTTAATATGGCCAATTTCACCTGCAGCGTTGGCACAACCTCGAACAATTTTTCCATTAATAACTATGCCGGAGCCGATTCCTGTGCCGACAGTTATGCATATAAAATTTTCACATCCTTTTCCTGCACCGAATTTCATTTCACCTAAAGCTGCGCATCTTACATCATTGTCAATTCTTGTTGGAATATGAAATTCGTCCTCTATTATTTTTGCAATAGGAACATCTACCCATCCGGGGATATTTGGTGCAAGTTTTACTATGCCGCTTTTATAATCTATTTGTCCAGGGAAATCAAATCCTATTGCTTCAATTGACGTTTCATTGGTTTCTTTCATTAAATCGCAAATGGCTTGTTTAATATTATTGACGGTGTATTCATAGCCCATTTTGGCGTAAGTTGGAACTGAATTTGAATAAATTATTTTGCCTGTTTCATCCACCAATGCTATTTTTACATTTGTTCCGCCAACATCAATTCCTATTCGTTTTCCCATTATAGTTGTTCTCCTTTTTATAAGTGTATTGTAGCATAAAAAGTCGTCAAGATGTTAATAAACTTGGTAAGGCATTGAGTTCTATACAGATTTTTATTAACTTTTGTTAACAAATTGTTCGAAATTTTTAAAGTTCTAAATTCAGAATGCCGAAATTACACATGAAAGGACAGAGTTTAACTAATTTATTGAAAGGAAAACAATGGGTTTATCATCAGCACAAGCGAGATTATTAACCATAACAGCCAGAAAATCTGACTGCGAATTTCAATCTATGAATTTATCGCATCAGAAGTTGGCACTTTCTCGTGATATGGAAAATATCACTGATGAATATAATAATGCTTTGAATGCAACTAAATTAGTTTATGACTTTTATGGCACAGGAGCACAAAACATGGCATTGAGCTACGGTTTGTTAATGACTCCGTCTGTTTATAACGATTTTTCTCCGAGATTTGTCACAGATTCCGCAAACAGAATTATATTAAATACTCAGCTTGCAGATGTTGTAAGAGCTTGTGGAATACCGTCAGAAGGTCTTGGGGGCACAGGTTCGAGTGATATGCGCGAAGCATTTATTCAAGCTTTGGCACAAGAAGGTGTTTTGAGTGCGACTCAAGTTCAATCAATTGAGGCTACAGCTTATGATAACGCTGCAGGGTTAGGGTATTCAACTGCTTCAGATGATGCTATTGAAAATTTAACTTATGAAGATTTAATTGAACAGTTAAAACGTTCTGCTACTAACGATATTAAAGATTATGGTTTGCATTTAGGTGATTTTTATACATTATATTCCAATGGTGAAGAAAATTGGAGAATGTTATCTTCAAGATG
>CAYVSD010000055.1:1475-11597 GCA_964453315.1 uncultured Muribaculaceae bacterium
GGTGATCAATATACATTTGCTATAGATTCATGCAATGGTGTTGTTTCAGATGCTGCATATATGCAAATATTATTATGCGGCGATGATGAATCAAAATCTGTATTGAATTGGATGTCTGATGAAATAATAAATGTATTAGGTGATACAAATTTGAACATGCAAGCTCTTGAATATGCTCGCAGCTGTATATTAGATATGATTTGGCCTGATGATAATATACAAAATGCCGCTTCAGTTTCTCCCACTAACAAAGATGTGAGTCACGGTTATGATGTTAAAGTAAAAGACGCTTCCGGGATTGGATGTTATAATGAATATTCATCTGTGTGGTATATGAACAATCATTGGGTAAATACCGTTCAAGATGCAGAAAATACATTGGGCTTTTGTACTTATACTGATTCAGGTATATCCGTTAACTTGAATAATATAGCTAAAGTATTTATGACAGCTTTTGTTGATTATATTCAAGGTATGGATAATACAAATTATTCATACAGTGTCGGTAAAAAAGCTGAATCAACATTGTTTAATTCAAATGTTGATACCAATGTAGTATTTGAACAGTTGGTTGGCTATAATACAGAAGGTTCTGATGTCACTTTGTCTACATTTTATGACACGATGTTTAATATTTTATGTACTCAAGGTTGGGTCGAAAACGGAAGAATTGACGAAACCGGTTATATGCAAGAGATGATGAAAAACGGTATGGTTTATTTCTCTACAATTGGTAATGACGGGTATTATCACCCGAGTAATTATACAACAGATACGTATGTTCAAGAAATTGCTGATGAAGATGCTATTGCAAAGGCAGAAGCAAAATATAGAGCAGCGAAAGCAAGAATTGAAAATAAAGAAAATACACTTGATTTGAAAATGAAAAATCTTGATACTGAAATTACTTCATTAAATCAAGAATACGAAACTGCGAAAACATTGATTAAAAATGCAATAGATAAAACTTTTACAAGGTATAGCTAATTTATTTTGATCTTTGGAAAAAAGCAGCAAGTTCTTTATGTGCTATTGTATGGCAAATTGGTCTGCCATGAGGGCAGGTATAAGGCATTTTTGTCGTACGCCATTTTTTTATGATTTCTTGCATCTGCCAAATTGAAAGCGGGGTATTTGCTTTAACTGAAGCTTTGCAGGCTGTTGTGCGCAATATTCTTTCTTCAAGATTATTTAAATCCCCTTCTATATTTTCAAGAATATCTGCCATTATTTCTTTTGGATTAACTTTTGATAAAATCTGAGGAATTTTTCGGAAAATTATTTCTGTATCATTTACAAATTCTAAGCCGTATCCGAAGCGTTCAAATTTTGAAATATTTTCTTTGATAAGTTCTGCTTCTGAGGAAGAAACTTCTACAACATCAGAAACAAAAAGCATTTGGGAAACTATTTCAGGTTCCTCAAGCAGTTTTTCGTAATTATATCTTTCTTCTGCAATATGTTGATCTACAATTTCAAGTCCTTCTTCTGTTTCTATTAAAATATAAGTATCCTTGTATTGTCCTATAATTTTGTCTTTTAAAATTTCTTCTTGTTTTTCTGTGGTGTTAAATATTACTTGTTGAGAAGTTTGATTTTGTTTAATCGGATTAACTTCTTGAATGGATTGAAGAGGTACAAATAATGTATCTGATTTTTCATCTACATAAACTTCTTGTTTATGTGTTGGAAATTGTATAATAGAACCGTTGTTTGTTTCAGCAGGTTTGTTTTGTGCGGAGTGATTGTAAAATCCTGATACGTTGCTTGGAGTTTGATTTTCAACATAATTTGACAATCCACCTTGAACGGCTGTATAAATAAAATTGAAAATTTGATTAGGATTTTTGTATCGAACTTCTTTTTTTGTCGGGTGAACATTTACATCAACGTCGTGCGGCGGAATTTCAAGATTTAGTACAACAAAAGGATATTTATTCCCAGCCATAAGATTTTTGTAAACAGTGTCAATTGCTTTTTGGAAAACAGGGCATTTTACGGCTCTGGAGTTTATATAAATATGATAACTCTTTTTGCTTGAGCGGGAATAATCAGGTGTACTTACAAAGCCGCTTATTTTTAAGCCCGATAGTTCATCAGTTCTTAAAACTTCTTTTAAATTTTTTGTAATATCAGAGGAATATACTTCTTTAATTGTTTGAGTAAGATTGTTTTGACCTGTGGTTTTTAAAATTGTTTTCCCTTGTTTTTTTAATTCAATTGAAACTTCAGGATGTGAAAGTGCAATATTTTGTACAATTTCTTGTATATATGAAAATTCGGTATTTGAACTTTTTAAAAATTTTAAACGTACAGGCAAATTGTAAAATAAGTCTTTAACTTCCATTATTGTGCCAATTGCGCATCCGGTTTTTACTTGATGAACTTCTGAATTTTCGCAAACAACTTTTGTACCGTTTTCAAAGTCTTTTGTTCGTGTAATACAAGTTACTTTTGCAATAGAAATGATGCTGGCAAGCGCTTCTCCTCGAAATCCGAAGGTGTGAATATCAAATAAATCGTCATCATTTTGAATTTTACTTGTTGCATGTTTTGAAAATGCAAGCATAATATCTTCAGGGTGAATTCCGCTACCGTTATCTGCGACACGTATGTTACGGCATTCGTTTTCGATTTCAATACTTACTTTCGTAGCGCCTGCATCTATTGAATTTTCACTTAATTCTTTAACAACCGAAGCCGGACGCTCAATTACTTCACCTGCTGCGATTTGGTTGATTAAATGTTTTGATAATTGTTGTATTCGAGCCATAACATATCCTATAAATCTATTAACATTTTAGCACAAAATACTCTGAATGTTTGATTACAAATACATGAAATTTTAATAAGATTGAGCCGTAGTGTAAAAGACTTGGCTTTAAACTTAGGAGAGAATTTTGGCTATAAAAACTAATACAAAACTGAAACCGCAAAAGAAAGCAGATTTGAAAGTTGTTCAAATCCCTGATATTAAAACGACTAAGTATAGTGATATAAATTTGAAACGTTGGAAAGATTATGCACATGTTATTACAAATTCGTTATGGCTTTTCCCGACAAGATTGAAAGAACACGGGCATTCTAATGAATATCACGGGAATTATATTCCTCAAATTGCGCAGCAAATGTATGAAAGATATACAAAGAAAAATGATGTTGTATTAGATATGTTTTTTGGTTCGGGAACTTCCGGAATTGAAGCAATAAATATGAACAGGCGCTGCATAGGTGTTGAATTAAAACAAGATTTAGTAGATAGCGTAAGTACGAAATTTACTTCCAAACAATTGGTAACAGATGTGAATATTATTTGTTCTGATTCAACAAGTAAAGATGCCGTAGAAAAGGTTAAAGCAAGACTTGAAATTATGGGTGAAGAAAAAGCTCAATTTTTAATGCTTCATCCGCCTTATGATGATATTATTAAATTTTCGGATAAAAAAGAAGATTTATCTAATTGCGAAACTACTGAACAATTTTATGATATGTTTGAACAAGTTGCCAAAAATGGCTATGACTTGTTGGAAAGCGGTCGTTTTGCTTGTTTGATTATAGGTGACAGTTATAAAAATTCCGAAGTTCAACCTTTAGGTTTTGAATGTATGGATAGAATGCGTAAACTCGGATTTATCTTAAAATCTACTATAGTTAAAGATATTAATGGAAATGAACGAGCAAAAGGCAGAACGGCTAATTTGTGGAGATATCGTGCATTAGCAGGTGGTTTTAGTATTTTTAACCATGAATATATTTTTGTATTCCAAAAACCGTAAGTTTTTATTTTAACTGCCATGGCGGGTAATTAAATTTTATTTTTTATTCCCTAAGATGTAAAAATCAGAAGGGAGATTTGTTATGAGTTCTAATGTTTTTTGCTCTGATGTCGTTAATATGACGGCGCTTAATAATTTGTTTATTGAAATGACTTCAAAATGTTGTAATCAACATTGTAAACATTGTTATATTGATTTTCCTCAATATAAAAAGGTAGAAGATTTTATTGATATTGAAATTGTAAAGAATGCATTACAAGATTCAATATCAGAAGATATCAAATGTATTTATCTGACAGGCGCTGAGCCTATGCTGCATCCTGATTTTAATGCGATTTTGAGAATGTGTTTACAGCGTGCAAATGTTTGTATTTGCACAAATGGTTCTATGATTAATGAAAAAAAAGCACGATTTTTGAAGAAAGTTCAGAATGAATCTTCTAATGAAATTATATTCAAATTAAGTCTTGATCATTATGATGAAGTTAAAAATGATGATATTCGTTATCGAGGGGCTTTCAGACAAACGGTTTTCGCGGTAAAGTATTTGGCTAAGTATAATTTCACTCCGATTGTTACTGTAACTAATTATTATAATCTGTCAGAAATGGAGTTGATTTCAGGCATGAAGCAAGTTTTTCAAAAAATAGGATTTGAATTAGATGAGTCGCATATTCAGATTAATTCTTGGTATGATAAAAACTCTGTGCAAGACGATGTTTTACGTGATAACGGTACACATTTAGATTGCAAAAATGGCAGAGTTGTTAGTGCTGCAGGTGTTTATACGTGTCCATTTTTGTCAAATGATTATAGAGGACGTTGCGGCAGCAGTCTGAAAGATTACACAAAAAAATCTTCTCTGGAAACAAATTGTTGTGCTGTTTGTTTAAATTCTAAGTCGCAGATGTTCGGAATTGATTTTTCAAAATTTGAATAAAAAAATCCCGCTTATAATAGCGGGATTTTTTTATTTCTGTGCATATAATTTTATTTTACAATTTATAAGTAAAATTTTCTTGTTTTTTCTGTAAGGAACAATCTCAACGGATTGAATATCAAGGAAATGTTCGTGTTTATAAAGCTCTTTCAAAAAATTATCATAATTTTTATAAGTGCTTATCATTTCCATATTCAAACGGGCAACACTGTATTTGCTGGAAGCCCCTTGAACAAAATTGTCATCAGAAGGATCATAATCGTAATTGATAGAACGAACTTTAATTTGATTTGCCCGAATTAATTGTAAAATTTCGCTAAATTCACCTGTAATAACAGATTCTTTGTCTAATCCTGATTCAATCGGTTTGTAGAAAGGTTTACCGCTTGTTTTTTCTTTTTGTTCTTTTGCAGACTGTTCTGCTTCTTCTTTTTTGAATTGATCCAATTTAGTCTGTTTTTCTTCAACTTGAGTTGTTTTTGTTGAAATATCTTCTGAAGTTGTTTTATAAGTTTGGAAATTTTCCCAAACTTTTGGACCTAAATAACCTATTGAACCTAATGCAAGGCACATTATAAATATAGGTACGTAATAAAATTTAAGTTTTTCACTATTCATTATTTAATCCTTTTAATTTTATATTTATTCTTCTTCTGTATCTTCAGAAGTTGTAGGTGCTTGGGCCGGAGCTTTTGTTGCAGGAGCAGGAGCAGGAGCAGGATTAGCTGCAGGTGCTGCATTTTGTTGTTCCGGTTTGCTTTCTTTGCCCATGAGTTTGTCCATAAATGACGATAATTGTTCGTTGCTCATGTTTGTTATTTCAAACACATAAGGAGCATTGTCAATACTTGAAGCTGTACTATTTACTACAGTATCAAGAGAATTTGATTTTAAATCCAATTTGCTCAATCGTAAATTTGAACCAGGTAAAGAATCTTTCAGGTTTCTAAAGAATATATATACATCTTCAACAGAATCCGCGCATCCTTTTACGTCAATAAGTCCGTCATTACCTGTCATAAAATATGTCAGATACAGATTTTGCGGAATAGACTCACCCAAAGCTGCATAAGCCATAATTTTTGCTCTGTTATTTTTCAAAACTTTTTCAATCTCTGCGACAGGATCAAATTGAGTGTTATCTTTTGATTTGTCGTAAGCCTTTAATTGATTATCAAGTTCCGTAATTTTTGTGTCTAATTCGTTATTTTTTGCCTCTGCTGATTTAACCATGTGAGAGGTAATCAGCATTCCTAATCCGAAAGGAATTAAAGTTAGGATTAATGCTACAGTTGCAAAGATTGTTGCAATTTGCGCAGTTAATTTAAAATATTTACCGTCGCCTAAATTTATTTCTATAACATCATCAACTGTTGCGCTTGCGGTGTTGTCAAGAAAATCTACTTTATACGGTAATAATGAATCGTTTGTTATGAAGCCTAAAATATGTAAAGATACTTTAATTTGATCCTCTGGGAAAATATTTAAAGGCATTTCAACAAGAGGAGCTTTTCTGTATTTATTATCTTCTACATAAATTGTTTCTCCTGAAAATTCGAGTTGTTTTGATAAGATTTCAGCAGAAACAAGATTTGTTTCCGAAATAATAACAAGTGAAGTTGAAACAGTATTCATTAGTGCAATTTGTGCTGCGTTTGCAATTGCCGAATATATTTCTTCGCCGTCGTAAGACTTTATTGGTAGCGGTTCTTCAAAGTATTCAACCATGTTGCGGCCTTTTAATCCAATTAATTGGTAACCGCTGTTGTTTACAATCATCAAGCTCCAAGTGCTATTATCATCGTTCATTTGTTCTGTTGCAACACCGATTGCATACAGACCTTTTAAATCTGAAATTATTTCATTTCCAACGCTGACAAGAGTTGCACCTAAATCGGTTATAATTTCATTTAATTTTTCAAGTACATCTTCTTGAATTGCCGTATAAAAAATGCTGCGAGAATCAGAATGATTTGCTGCTAATGCTTCAAACCAACGCGGACGAGGATCTTTTCTTTTAAAAATGTATGTCTCGTCTAATTCACTCATGATGATGTTCATTATTTCATCATCATTGTATATGATTTGGACACCTTCTTTTAACCCCATCCAAACTGACGGTAAGCTCAAATGAATTTTTGCTTTTTTAGGATTTATATTTCTTGAATCAAAAAGTTGCTCTAAATTTTCTTTAAAAGTGTCATAGCTGACAATTTCTCTGTGAGTTTCATTATATTCAAGCGGTATTTGTGCGTATGTACTTATTCCGCCATGTGAATCGAGAGTTGCCATTTCCATGCCGCCTGCAGGCGAAACCGTAATGTAAATATGCACTTCTCCGCTCATCCCTAAGTTATCTAAAAAATTCACAAGTTCTCTCTTTCTTGATTCTTATTTACTAATTTCTTATTTTTATTATACAATATATTTTATAAGGAAAAAATATTTTACATAAATTTACACTTATTGGAGGAAAAACCCTTAAATGAATTCTATTGCCGAACGTATAAATAACCTTAAAAAAGAAAAAAATGCGATTATTTTAGCTCATTGTTATCAACCTGTAGAAGTTGATCTTGTTGCGGATTATGTAGGGGATTCATTATCTTTAAGTCAGGTTGCTTCAAAAACAAATGCTGATATTATTGTGTTTGCGGGAGTTTATTTTATGGCGCAAACTGCGAAACTTCTTTCTCCAAATAAAAAAGTGTTATTGCCTCAGATAGAAGCAGGATGCAGAATGTCTGATATGTTAAGTTATCGTCAGCTTAAAGAATTTAAAGCACAAAATCAAGGGATACCTCTTGTTTGTTATGTAAATTCCACCGCAGAAGTTAAATCTGAATGTGATATTTGTTGCACCAGCTCTAATGCTGTTGAAATTGTAAAAAGTTTGAATACGGGTAAAGTTGCATTTGTACCGGATACTTACCTTGGTAAGTGGGTTGAAAAGCAATTGGGTAATGTTGAGGTAATAACTTATCCGGGATTTTGTCCTACGCATTTGAAAATTCGTCCTGTTGATATTGAAAATGCTCGCAAAAAATATCCGAATGCTTTAGTTTTGGTTCATCCGGAATGTCACATGTCGGTTTCTGATATTGCGGATTATGTCGGAAGTACTACAGGGATTATGAACTATGTCAAAAATAGTTCCGGTAAATCTTTTATAATTGCAACAGAACAAGGTGTGGTTGACAGATTACAGCGTGATTATCCTGACAAAGAAATTTATGCGATTAAAGAAGATATAGTTTGTCCTAATATGAAAATGACTTCATTAGAAGATATTTTAAATGTTTTGGAACGAGAAAATAATGAAATTAATGTTTCTCCTGATATTGCGCAGCGTGCGGTTAAGTGTTTGAATGCGATGTTAGAGGTTTCAAAATAAATGAATGATTTTGAAATAGTATACGGGAAAAATTCTGTAACCGAAGCTTTGATTGCCGGAAATAGAGAAATTAATAAAATTCTTATCTCAAAAAATATTCATTCTGATACAAAATTAAATAAAATTAAAGAATTGGCAAAAGAACGAGGGGTTGTTTTTCAATTTGTAGGTCGGGATAAATTTTTGCCTTATGAAGAATTTAATCATCAAGGAGTTATTGCTCAAATTTCTCCGATAAAATATATGGATTTGGAAGATTTTATCGAAAAAAATAGGGGAAAATTATCTTCACTTGTAATTCTTGACGGAGTAGAAGATTCTCATAATTTGGGCGCTATTATTAGGACTTGTGTATGCGCCGGAGTCGATGGAATTATAATTCCATCACGGCGTAATGTTCAGGTCAATTCTACTGTTGAAAAGGTTAGTGCCGGTGCAATTAATCATATTCCTATAATTAAAGTGAATAGTCTTGTTAATGCTGTGCAAATCTTAAAAGATAGCAATTGGTGGGTAATTGCGACTGATGCAAGCGCAAAAGATAATTATTATGATGTTAAATATGATGATATGAATTTTGCTCTCATAATGGGTGCAGAGCATGCCGGAGTTTCAAAATCATTGTTAAAGGCTTCGGATTTTGTCGTTAAAATTCCAATGCAAAATAGTTTTAATTCTTTAAATGTATCCAATGCGTTAAGTGCGATTATATTTGAAACATTGAGGCAGAAACTAAATTCGACTAAAAAATAATCCACCTGTATGGTGTTAGAAAAGCTGTTTAGTTATATTATTTTTTTTGAATACAGGAGAGTCTTTGTAATGTCAAATAATACAGATGAATTGGATATAATTGGTGAAATTTCTGATGAAAATGTAGATTTTAAAAAATTGCAGGAATTAGAAGAAATTAATGATGAAGATCAAGACGGAGAGGACATATTAAAATCTGTTGAAGATCCGAAGGTTCAAGAGAGCTTGCTTTCAGTAAATTCTGACGATAGTGTGAAAATTTATTTAAGGCAAATTGGTAAAATACCGTTGTTATCTTCGGAAGAAGAATTAAAGCTTGCAAAAAGAATACAGGATAACGGTGATAATTTTGCAAAAGATGTATTAGTGAATGCAAATTTACGTCTTGTGGTTAGTATTGCAAAAAAATATATTGGTCGTGGCATGTCTTTTTTGGATTTGATACAAGAAGGAAATGTTGGTTTAATAAAGGCGGCGGCAAGATTTGATTACAAAAAGGGCTATAAATTTTCCACTTATGCGACTTGGTGGATACAGCAATCTATTACACGAGCAATTGCAGACAAGGCCAGAATAATAAGACTTCCTATACATATGATAGATTCAATAGGTAAAATACGAAAAGCGACATTGGAATTGGCTTCGGAATTGGGAAGAACTCCGACAAAACAGGAAATAGCTTATCGGTTGGGTATTTCGGTTCAGAAGTTGAATGCAATTATCAAGTCGGCGCAATCTACAATAAGTATGGATACCCCTGCAACTTCGGAAGAAGATTCTTCAAGAATTTCGGATTTTATAGTGGATAATTCTACATTAACTCCTGATAGCAGAGTTTCGAGTGAAAATTTATTGGAAGACATCAGAAAAATATTAAATCAACTCAGCCAAAAAGAACGCGATGTTTTGATTTTGCGCTATGGGTTAGACAGTAACGGTGTTAAGAAAACTCTTGATGAAATAGGTTCTCAGTATGGAGTATCTCGTGAAAGGATAAGGCAAATTGAGACCAGAGCAATTTCAAAACTTAAAAAGCTTTGTAAGAATGAGAAATTGCATGATGGTTTGATGACTTATTTTACGGCATAGAAAAATAATTTTAAAAAGGGGGTTTACAAAAAAAATTTTCCATGTAGAATAGATTTTGCGGAGGGTTTTTAAAACCTGAAGTCCAAGAATGGTGGCGGGTGACTGCCTCAAACTTGGGGGATTAGCTCAGTTGGTAGAGCATCTGCTTTGCACGCAGAGGGTCAGGAGTT
>CAYVSD010000056.1:0-11389 GCA_964453315.1 uncultured Muribaculaceae bacterium
CATCAACAATGGTAACAAAATGCCTGAAGGTTTGATGGATGAAGTTAAATATTACTTAAAAGAAGTTGAAACTCAAGCAGGTAAAAAGTTTGGCGATTCAACAAATCCGTTGTTAGTTTCTGTAAGATCAGGTGCAAGAGTTTCAATGCCAGGTATGATGGAAACTATCTTGAACCTTGGTTTGAACGATGAAACAGTTGAAGCTATGGTTAAATTAACTAACAACCCTCGTTTCTGCTACGATTCATACAGAAGATTTTTAACAATGTTTGGTTCTGTAGCTTGGGAAATGGACAGACAAAAATATTTTGAATCAGAAGTAGAAAAAGTTAAAGAAAGAGAAGGCGTAACAGAAGATACTCAAATTTCTGCTGAAGGCTGGAAATCTTTAATCCCTGTATACAAACAAACAATAAAAGAAGTTACAGGCAAAGAATTCCCTCAAGATCCTTATGTTCAATTGCAAGAAGCTATTGAAGCAGTATTCAGATCTTGGAATATTCCTAGAGCCGTTGCATACAGAAACATGAACAAAATCGACCATAATTTCGGAACTGCCGTAAACGTTCAAACAATGGTATTCGGTAATATGGGTAATGATTGCGCTACAGGTGTTTCATTCACTCGTAACCCTGCTACAGGTGAAAATAAATTCTACGGTGAATATCTTGTAAACGCTCAAGGTGAAGACGTTGTTGCAGGTATCAGAACTCCAAAACAAATATCAGAATTGGAAACAGACATGCCTGATATTTATGCTCAATACGTAAACATCGCAAAACAATTAGAAAAAGGTTATCACGATGTTCAAGATATGGAATTTACTGTAGAACGCGGTAAATTATGGATTCTTCAAACAAGAAACGGTAAAAGAACTGCAAAAGCAGCTATCAAAATTGCCGTTGATATGTATAATGAAGGTATTATTTCAAAAGAAGAAGCAATTATGCAAGTTGATCCATACTCTGTATATCAAGTATTGTTACCTTGCTTCAACCCTGATAAAGTTAAACATTCACACAAAGTATCAAAAGGTGTAAACGCATCTCCGGGTGCAGCTGTTGGTAAAATCGTATTTGATACTGAAGAAGCAGCTCGTCGCGGTGAAGCAGGTGAAAAAGTTATCTTGGTACGTATTGAAACTTGTCCTGATGATATTCACGGTATGGCAGTTTCACAAGGTGTTTTAACACTCCGTGGCGGTGCAACTTCTCACGCTGCAGTTGTTGCTAAAGGTATGGGTAAACCATGCGTTTCAGGTTGTGAAGATTTAAAAATCGATTTAGCAAACGAAACAATTACATGCTCAGACGGAACCGTATTCCACAAAGACGATATTATTTCTCTTGACGGTGGTACAGGTGAAGTTATGGAAGGTGCTATCGAACTTGTTGAAGCAGGTATTGATTCTGACTTTGAAACTTTCTTCAATTGGGTTAACGAAATTAAAACATTAAAAGTTGAGGCAAACGCTGATACTCCAAAAGATATTGAAAATGCTATCAAATTCGGAGCTGAAGGTGTAGGTCTTTGCAGAACTGAACACATGTTCATGGACCCTGACAGACTTCCTTGGGTTCAAAAAATGATTATTGCAGGAACTCCTGAAGCAAGAAAAGAAGCATTAGATAAGTTATTACCTATGCAATATTCAGATTTCTATGCAATGTTCAAAGGCATTGGCGAACTTCCGATGACAATAAGATTATTAGACCCGCCTTTACACGAATTCTTACCTTCTAAAATTGAATTAGTGGAAAAAGTTGCAACTAAAAAAGCATTGGGGCAAGATTGTTCAGAAGATGAAAAAATGCTTGAAATCGTTGAAAACTTATCAGAATCTAACCCTATGATGGGCTTGAGAGGTTGCCGTTTAGGTTTAACTTATCCTGAAATCAACGAAATGCAAGTAAGAGCAATCTTCTCTGCAGCTTGTGATGTTCAAAAAGAAGGTATCAACGTAAAACCTTGGGTTATGATTCCGTTAATCGGACACGTTAACGAATTGAAAACAGCAGAAGCTACTTTAGTAAAAGTTGCAAAAGAAGTAATGGACGAAAAAGGAATTCAATTAGAATACAAATTTGGTACAATGATTGAAATTCCTCGTGCAGCCTTAACAGCTAAAGAAATTGCTCCTGTTGCAGAATTCTTCTCTTATGGTACAAATGACTTAACTCAAATGACATTTGGCTATTCAAGAGACGATGCTGAAGGTAAATTCTTGAAAAACTACGTAGAACAAAAGATTTTACCTTACAATCCGTTTGTAACTCTTGATTTCAACGGCGTTGGCAGACTAATTGAAATGTCTATCAACGAAGGTAGAGAAGTAAATTCTAAATTAGTTGGCGGAATTTGCGGTGAACACGGTGGCGATCCTGATTCTGTAAAATATGCTCACAGAATCGGCTTGAACTACGTATCTTGCTCACCATATAGAGTTCCGCAAGCAAGACTTGCTGCAGCACAAGCAGTAATCGAATGCAAAAAAGCTGTTAAAGCATAATTTGTAATAACAATGAAAATCCCTCTAATCATAATTGATTAGGGGGATTTTTTTATAATTAAATACATTAAATATTGTAAACTTCTTTTCCAAAGAAAAAAAATATTATAATATGTATATTATTACAATAGGAGGAAGTCACGAATGAAAAACATTACAAAAATCTTAGGAATGTCACTTTGCTCAATAGTTTTAACAGCCGGAATTGCATGCGCTGAAACAACACAATTTACTCCACTAAATTTTAATGACGGTACAAACGCAATTCAAGCGCCTGCAACAACCACATCTAAAACAGTATCCGGAGTAACTGCAAGAGGTACTGATATGTTGGATCCAAGCCAGATAACAGGCGGAGCTAAAATGCAAAATGCTATTTTACAAATAGATAATGCGCAAGTTGAAGTAAGAAATAAATTATTAAATTGCAAAAATAATTATGCTGATATAGATGCAAAATATCAAACTATAAAAGCAGAAAGAAAAGCAGCAAAAAAACAAATTAAATTAGCAGAAAGAAAAATTAAAAATCTTGAACGTGCTAAAAATAAAATAAGAAAGAATTTTGAACAAAAATCAAATATCTAGTTGCTAGAGGATAAGAGAGTTTGGGGCGAAGCATTTAAAATGCTTCGCCCCTTTTTTACAAAAAATATAAATACCCTCTTGATTTTAGAAAATGTTTATAGTACGTTTATTAGTGCGCAGGCACTAGCGTAAAATGCGGGCTGCTAGCTCAACAAGCCGAGCAGAGGCATGAGCGAAGCGAAAGTCCGACAATTATGGAAAAATGAATATTTTTTCTAATTGGAGGCGGTGCCGTTTAATGCGAGGCGCAGCATGACCATGACAATTGAATATATACGGGCTGCTAGCTCAGGTGGTTAGAGCGCACCCCTGATAAGGGTGAGGTCGGTGGTTCGAGTCCACTGCGGCCCATATTACAAAGGACAGGTCTTGACCTGTCCTTTGTAATATGAATATTAAATAATCAAGAGAGGAAAAATTATGTACGATATAAAATCACCACACGCAACAGAATTTATAGACAATAATGAAGTATTAGAAACTCTTGATTACGCACAAAAAAATAAAAATAATCTTGAATTAATAAATAAAATTTTAGAAAAAGCAAAACTGGGAAACGGACTTAGTCACAAAGAAGCTGCCGTATTATTAGATTGTGAAATTCCGGAAAAAAATGAAGAAATCTTCGCTCTTGCTAAAAAAATAAAACAAGAATATTACGGAAACCGAATTGTTTTATTTGCACCGTTATATCTGTCAAATTATTGTGTAAACGGTTGTGTTTATTGTCCTTATCACGCTAAAAATACTCACATTCCACGCAAAAAAATGACCCAAGATGAAATTCGTGAAGAAGTAATCGCACTTCAAGATATGGGACATAAACGCCTTGCTCTCGAAACAGGCGAAGATCCTATTAACAATCCAATAGAATACGTACTTGAATCAATTAAAACAATATATTCAATTCATAATAAACACGGTGCTATTAGACGTGTAAACGTTAATATTGCAGCGACAACCGTAGAAAATTACAAAAAATTAAAAGATGCGGGAATTGGAACATACATATTGTTTCAAGAAACTTACGACAAAGTACGATACGAAAAACTCCATCCTACAGGACCAAAACACAATTATGACTACCACACGGAAGCTATGGATCGCGCTATGCAAGGCGGTATTGATGATGTCGGAATGGGAGTTTTATTCGGACTTTCGACATACAGATATGAATTTTCAGCACTTTTAATGCACGCTGAACACTTAGAAGCTGTATATGGTGTCGGCCCTCACACAATTTCTGTTCCAAGAATAAGAAAAGCAGATGATATTGACCCAAGTGCTTTTGAAAACGGAATAGACGATGAGACCTTTGCTAAAATCGTTGCCTGCATAAGAATTGCTGTTCCATATACAGGAATGATAATTTCTACACGAGAATCTCAAAAATGCCGTGAAAGAGTTTTAGATTTAGGAATTTCTCAAATTAGCGGCGGTTCTAAAACCAGTGTAGGCGGTTACGCACATCCGGAAAACGAATCCGAAGAAGATACCGCTCAATTTGATGTAGAAGACAGACGCAGTTTAGATGAAATAATACGTTGGCTGATGGAACTGGGATATGTACCAAGTTTCTGTACGGCTTGCTATCGCGAAGGGCGAGTAGGCGACAGATTTATGGAAATTTGTAAAGACAGACAAATTCACAATTTCTGCCACCCTAACGCTATCATTACTTTAAAAGAATTTTTGCAAGATTACGCTTCTGAAGAAACAAAAAAAATTGGTGAAAAACTTATTGAGAAAGAACTTCAACAATTAGAAAGCCCTGGCAGAATTAAAGAACGTACTGCACAATATTTGAAAGAAATTGAACAAGGCCAACGAGATTTCAGATTTTAATTACTCGATTGTATAAACTTTTCTGTAATATAACCACGCGCCCCAAATACTCAAAACAATATTTGGAAGCCATGCTGCTAAAAACGCGTGTATAGAACCGGTTTCACCAAAAGAAATTGACAAAGCCCTAACAACATAATATGCAAAAATAATTAATATACTAAACAGAAATCCTCTGTTATAACGCACCCTTGGAGGCGTTATTGCAAGAGGCACTCCGACCAGTACAAAAACAATAGTTGTTATCGGCAAAGCAATCTTATCAAACAATTCTATCGTATAAATTCTTCTATCTTTTTCAGAAATTTCACTGGAAGAAAGGTACTTCAACAATCTGTAAAAGTTCATTTCTTTTGCTTTATTTCTATTGATTTCTTTAGACAAATCCAAACCGAATTTTACCGTAGAAGTATCGAACAAAGTAGTATTTAAAACATCTCCATTGTCATCTATAGTATAAGTTGCACCTTTATCAAATTTCCAACCTTCGGGTGAAGTATGACCTTCTCTGGCTTGCAAAACCTGCAAAGTACCTTCTTTTGAATTATCAAAAACCGTTACATTATATAAAGTATTATTCTTTGCATATCCAACGTAAAATAATCGTTTTAAAGATCCATGATCACTAAGTTCTTTAAACACATAATTCTCTTTTCCGTTTGGAATATTTTTTTGCTCAAGAGCCCAAAGTGCAAGTTTTTTAGACTGTTGAAGCATAACAGGAACAATACTTTCATTTATAACAAAACTTGAAATCGACATTATTATTGCAAAGATAAAAATCGGTTTTGCAATACGATTTAACCCGATTGAACAAGCTCTCATTACACTAATTTCTGATGACAAACTCATACGGTTCAATGTCATAACAGTTGCAAGCAAAACCCCCATAGGAATAGTCAAAACTATAACCGAAGGCAGATTTAATAATATCATAATAAATGCAACTTTAAACGGTATCCCGAATTTTGAAATTTGTTTTACCAAAGTAATAAATGTATCGGATGCAAAAAGAATTGTGGTAAATACAACAACACCCATTAAAAACATTTCTATTACTTGCTTTGACAAATATTTATCCAAAATTGTTGTGTTATTATATTTTTCTTTGCAATATCCAATCAACTTATCCAACATATTTTGATTTTAATCAAAAAAAAAGTTTTACGCAAATATTTTACTTTGCTTCTCGCAATATCAAAATAGTTTCTTCAATTTCGGTTTTTAAATATCCGATTTGTTGTTGAATATTATTCGGATTATAAACATAACCTTCGCTATGATAAGCTAAATACGGATTATATTTTAAAGCCTCTGAACGCAGCAACGCAACCGAACGCGCGTGCATATTAAGTTCCATTAGTTTTTTATATGAAATATAGTTGCTTTCCGGTTTACCATTATATTTATCTCTAAAATAATCCGCGCTCTTATTAAAATAATATACTTTTGCATTAAAAATTTGAACATTCTCATTATCATCAATAATATCTGAGATTTCTTCTAACATCGGGATAAATTCATACAATTCTTTCACATATTTTGAAATTTTTTCCGGTTTTAAAATAATATTTACAAATGTAGGATCATCAGCAGGAACAGGTTTTAAAGTAGCATCTGAATTAAAATCTTTTGCAGGAATCGCCTGAACCGGTTTTTTATCGCTATTTTTAGGAGTATATTTACGAGTCAAATCCGGCAATACCCCTAAATAACCCTTACCGGAATGCTGAGAACTCTTTGCATAACAAATTGTACTGTTTGATAAAAACAGTACTGATAAAATTAAAACCACAAAAAGCTTCAACTTTTTCATACATTTATTATAATTGTTTTTAACAAAAAATCATCATTTATTTACAGCATTTTTAAAATCAAACATACATTCATCGCCAAATTTTTGCATTTGAGGATTTTTAACATAATAATTTTTTTTATGTTTAAGCCTTTTTCTTTCAAGACGCGCAAGCTTTTTAATCATAGATAATTTTGATCTTTGTGCACGCGTAAGATGTTTTTTAAATTCTTTTTCTTTTATTTCATTATTTTTAAATAATTCAAGATACTGCGACTGCTCACACGTCAAATTCAATGCATTATAAATAGTTTCTTCAATCGGAATTGATATACTATTTTCCTGCGCACAAACAATTAATGATACAAACAGCATATAAACAAATATCAAAAATATTTTAACTTTCACATCTAATATTAAATACCTGAAATCTTTGTAGTAAAATCAACTTATGGATGAAATAAATTTGAGAAATTATGCCTATTTGGGGGATGCAATTTGGGAATTGTTTATTCGTGAAAAAACAATTCTATGCACAAATAACGCACAAAAATTACACCAAATAACAACCTCACTTGTAAAAACAAATTTCCAATGTGAATTATTACAATATTTAGAAGAAAATTTAACTCCCGAAGAACAAGAGCTTGCACGCAGAGCGCGCAACTTACCGATACCAATAAGCAGACGCGCAATTCAAGCAAAATATCGTCAAGCAACCGCTTTCGAAGCCTTAATCGGAATTTGGTATACCAAAGACAAAACCAGATACAACGAAATTATACAGCTAATTGAACCAAAACTTAATTTATAAAATTAAGAAAGCTTTTCACGAACAAGTTTTTCAACTTCTGCCAATACTTCAGGATTTTGTTCTAAAAATTCTTTAGCTTTTTCACGGCCCTGACCTAATTTTTCTTCATTATAACTAAACCAAGCACCGGATTTTTTAATAATATCAAAGTTTACGGCAACATCTAAAATATTACCGATTTTAGAAATACCTTTTCCAAAAATAATATCAAATTCAGCAGCTCTAAAAGGAGGAGCAACTTTATTTTTCAAAACTCTTACACGTACGTGAATACCGATTTCGCCATCATCACCTTTTAAAGTTTCGGTACGTTTAATTTCCATACGAACAGATGAATAATATTTTAAAGCATTACCACCTGTAGTTGTTTCCGGATTTCCGTACATAACACCAATTTTCATACGCAGTTGATTAATGAAAATTACGGTTGTATTTGTTTTACCAATAATACCTGTTAATTTTCTCAAAGCTTTTGACATCAAACGAGCTTGAAGCCCCATTTGTTGATCTTCCATAGAACCTTCAATTTCGGCTTTCGGAACCAAAGCTGCTACAGAATCGACAACAACAATATCAACAGCACCTGAGCGCACAAGTTCTTCCGTAATATCAAGAGCTTGTTCGCCGGTATCAGGCTGAGAAATCAATAAATTATCAACATCAACACCTAAATTTCTTGCATATTCGGGATCAAGTGCATGCTCAGCATCTACATAAGCTGCTATGCCGCCTTTTTTTTGACATTCAGCAACGATATGCTGTGCTAAAGTTGTCTTACCTGAACTTTCAGGACCATAAACTTCAATGATACGACCGCGAGGAACTCCGCCAATACCAAGAGCAATATCCAAAGATAATGCACCTGTCGGAATAGCATCAACACTAATAGACGATTTATCTCCAAGCTTCATGATTGAACCTTTACCAAAATCTTTCTCAATTTTTTCAATCGCCAATTTTAAAGCTTTATTACGTTCTTCACTAATATTAGGCGCAGCCGCCGCTTCTTTTGATGCCATTACAATCTCCCCTTAAATCTTACGAATAAGCCAATTTACACAACAAATCAAAGTTTATGTTTAAACTACTGAAAATAAAACCTAAATTATTCCCAGATATAAACTTCTTTTTTCTTATAAAAACCTAAAGCAACAGGTTTATAGCTATTCAATTCATTTTTCAATTGATATACTTCTTTGTTCAAATCAACGATTTTTTGTTTTAATGTTTCATTATCGGTTTTGCAACGGATAAGTTCAACTACAACATCGTCCATTCCTTCAAGTTTTTCATCAATAACTTTAGAAATACTTTCGCTCAATTTTGTTTCAAGATTTTCCAAAGAAGTTAAAATACTTCTGACAGCGGCATTATTGCTTTGTGCTACAGAAGCAGCTGTGCGGATTGTTGCAGGAACATCTGCACTTATTTGACTTGATTCGCCATGAACTTTTGCTTGTACTTTTCTCAAATTTTTCACTTCATCATAAGAAAAATACGTATACCCTTTTTCGTTCTTACGCGGTTTTATAGAAGCTTTTTTACAAAGTTCAACAATTTCTTTGTTATCTGTTTTTAAAATAGATCTAACCTCTTGAGGTGTTAGAGTTTTCTCATTCATGCTTGCTACCATCTTCACTTATCCCTTAAAAAACATCTCCATCAATATACTATTACATTTAATAAAAATAAACAAATATTTTTATGTAAACATAAAGAAATGTAAATAAGCATAAACGTGCAAATACCCTTTACACGCGAAAAAGCCCTCTTTTTCAAGAGAGCTTTTTAAAAAAGTAAAATTTAGATTAAACAGCTTTTTGAACTTTTCCTGCTTTCAAACAAGAAGTACATACTTTAATTCTTTTTACAGAACCATTGATAACTGCTTTTACAGATTGCAAATTTGGTTCTTGAGTATGAACGTTTTGTTTATTTGAGAAAGATCTCTTTGCTGCTTTAAGCGGTTCTTTTCCGCATATTTCACAATGTTTTGCCATAATTTAATTTCCTTTTCTAGCTAGTTTTGTATATTTATAATATCTTAAAAATCCTTTTTTGCAAGCGGGGGTAAATATTTGTTAAGACACTTGTACTCTTATCAAACTATTTACACACCTGATAGCGTCATCATTATTAAGAATTTCGACAACTTTTTGCATATCGCTTTCTTTACAAACCTCGGTAATTACGGAGATTTCGGCGCAATCATCGCACGAAATTCCTTTTTGTACAATACTTGCAAGGCTTATATTATTATCTTCGCAAGCTTTACCGATTCTTCCGATTACCCCGATTGAATTTTTTGCACAAATTGAAAGATAATATTTATTTTTAGTATCAGAAATACATATAGGCAAAGCATTTTCATTATGATTACAACGCATCATAGGCAAAAGATAATCTGTTTTTCCTAATTCGGATACGATTGCCAAAATATCTCCTACGACAGAGCTTGCGGTAGGAAATTCACCTGCTCCCGGGCCTGAAAGGGTAACTTCGCCGACAGGATGCCCCGATAAGGTTACGGCGTTGGTTACATAGTCAATATGCGCAAGCGTTTTAGCTTTAGAAACCAACATCGGATGAACGCGAACATCTGCTCTGCCTTGCTCGTCAATTTCAGCAGATGCAACGAGTTTAATTTTATAACCCATTTCGTTTGCGGCTTTCATATCTTGAGGGCGAATTTTGGTAATCCCTTCGCAATAAACATTTTCAAATTTTATTCTTTTGCCAAACGCGATTGTCGCAAGAGTTGTAATTTTGTATGCTGCATCAAAACCTTCAACGTCGCCTGTCGGGTCGGTTTCAGCATAACCCAGTTCTTGCGCCTCTTTCAAAACATCTTCATAAGACGCTCCTTGAACATCCATTTTTGTAAGAATATAATTTGTTGTTCCGTTCAGTATTGCTTTAATTTTATTAATTTTATTGCCTGCGAGAATTGTTTTTATCGGCATAATTAAAGGGATACCGCCTGCGATTGCGGCTTCATAGAGAATAACCTTGTTATTTTCTTCGGCGAAATTAAATAATTCTTCGCCATGCTTTGCTAACAATTCTTTGTTTGCGGTAACAATATGCTTTCCGTTTTTAATTGCGGTTTTTATAAGCTCAAATGCCGGATCTGTGCCGCCGATAAGCTCAGCAACTATTTGAATTTGAGGATCATTTACAACTTCGTAAGCGTTGTCTGTTATTATGCTTTCGTCCAAACCTTCGATGTTGCGCTTTTTATTTTTGTTGCGAACGGCGATTTTTACAACTTCAACATTGTCAAAAGATTGCAAAGTTTTAAAAACCCCGCTTCCTACAGTACCTAACCCTATTAACCCGATTTTAATTTTTTCATTTGTAGTCATAAAATTAGTATAACACAAAAAGACAATATAGCGATATTTTTTTATCTCTCCTAGGAAGAGAGGGGAAGCTATATGAACTTATCGCCTTTAATTAATTGTAAGTTGGGCATTCTTGCCCAACAATAGCCCCTTGCGGGAATTATCTCTATCTCTCCTAGGGAGAGAAAAGAATTTCTTTGCGAAGGATGAGCTTAGAAATTCAAGTGAGGGGTGGGCTTTGTGCTACGCGCCCCTTACGGGGAACAACCCTCACCCTTACTCCCTCTCCCAAGGAGAGGGAAATTGTTTTCGTCTGCTCGAACTTGTGTCCCCTTGGAGAGGGGATACTCTATCTCTCCTAGGGAGAGAAAAGAATTTCTTAGCGAAGGATGAGCTTAGAAATTCAAGTGAGGGGTGAATTGTTTAACGACGCCCCTTACGGGGAACAACCCTCACCCTTACTCCCTCTGCGACTCGCTACGCTCGCATGCACG
>CAYVSD010000057.1:0-11035 GCA_964453315.1 uncultured Muribaculaceae bacterium
GATCAATAATAATATTTTCTTTCTTTATACCGTTTAACTGTGCAAAATCGATTTTTTGCTTTAATTTAAAATAGATTTCGTCAACAAGATTATTATATTCCGTGTTACTTTGCATAATATCAGGCGTTCCGTTTGAATGCTGAACAATTATTTTAACATTAGGATTCTGCGCCAAAACTTTTACCATTTCAGAATCATAATCAAGCCCTGAAACATCATTAATGATTGAAACGCCGTATTTTATACATTCTTTAGCAACCTCAGCACTTCTGGTATCTATACTTATAGGTATATTAATATTTTTTTCTTTAATGTATTCTAATACAGGTAAAAGCCTTTCAAGTTGAGTTTTGGCAGGGGTTTCTTTGGAAAAAGGTTTTGTTGTTTCTGCTCCAATATCAATAATATCCGCACCATCATTTATAAGTTCTTGTAAATGATTAATCGCATCTTCTGTTTTAATATATTCGCCGCCATCTGAAAATGAATCAGGTGTAATATTTAAAATTCCGATAATTTTTGTTTCGTAAAAGTTTTCTTCATCATTTTTTAGTGTCGCTAATATTTTTTCACCGAGTTTTTTTAACTTAAATGGCTGCAACTCAAGCTTAGCTGCTATTTTTTTTAATTGAGAAACGCTGCCCCCAAGTATTACATTTGAAAGCTCAATTTTACCCGTAATCACGTCTTTATTAGTAGCACAATCAGCGCCGACAGAAAGAGCAGTTTGCTTTAAAATATTTGCTTGTGCACAAGTCAAATTGTATATTTTATAATTTTTATATAAAAATTTATCTTTTGCTTTATGAATATAAGAACTATCAAAGCCTATATCTATCAATTCTTGATTAATATTATCATTTAATTCTTTAATACAAAAATCGTGCATAACATGAAGTTAGCACGATTTTTTTTTATTTTCAACGCAAACATTATTTATGCGGCAAAATAGTCATATTTATGCTTAGCCCTATCAAGAACAGAAGAACCATTTTCAACCGCTCTTCTTACTCCTGTTATAAGTACAAAAAATGCCATAACTGTCCCAAACCCGCCTGCACATTTTTTTATAATCGGATTTTTAACAATAGGCCCTAAAATTTTACTGTTTTCATAATTTGCAAGGAAATTAAGTATTTTTTTTGTATAAAATTTTGTATTTTGTCCAAATTTGCCAAGTAACGTAGTGGCTTGTTTAATTTCGGCATTTGCTATATGCATTGTCGCATTTGTCTTGCCAAGCATTGAACCGAGAATACCTTTTTTACCAGCATATCTTGTTGCATAACCGGTTACACCAACGCCTGTTGCAACATTTTCAGTTGTTTGCTTGCGTTTTTGAGCTTGCTCATATGTTAAATTATTATTTATAGGAATAATTTTTACCATTAAACAGCCTCATAATATTCTTGTTCCGGAGTATTTTCTCTAATTGCCGCATTTATAGCGCCCGTAGCTCCTGAACCGACCCCAAGAACGGTCGCTGTCGCATTCGTCGCTTTTTCATAAGTTATATTTGTAGTCTTTTCTTTTATTTTTGTAATATAAGGCTCAGCTACTGTTTTTAATTTATTATACTGTTTTACAACATATTGACTAAAATTACTCTTAGCAAATTTAGATTTTTTTAACAACCCTAATTTCTTTACAGCATATTTTTTAACATTTTTAAGAATTTTTGCGGCATAATCCCTTGTTGGTTGTAAAATTTCTGCAGCTTTTTTATATGTATTCGAATTAATAGTTTTTACACTTGATGATTTTAAGAAATTAAGTCCTTTTTTAGCACCCCAAGCTACAGCCCAACCTTCAAGTATTCCTTCTGATATAATTCTGAGAACTTTTGCTGCTTTTTTCATCCCTGAAGGCATATATTCATCGTCAATAATTTCATTAAAGCCATCTATTTGACGTGCATAAAAATCTTTTTCCTCATTAACCGCATCTTCAGTAAGAAAATCTTTTTCCCCTCTGAATACCGGCTTATAAGCACTTGTCGTAAAATTTGGCTGAACGTTTAACATTATTAATTCTCCACTAACCTTTAAATATTTTCATTTGTTTAATACAGATGAAAAATATTTTTTGCTAAAACCTTTGATGCCCATTAACAAAATGTTACAAATACCTATACATTATCCCATATTATTTTTTGTTTGTAAAGGGGGTAAATGATGTATTATATATACCTTGATACGAATTTCTTTTTAAAAATTCTCTATCTATTTTATTTAAACAATCAAGCTTTGCGCCCAACCACCGAGGAGCAACAAGTGTTTTACGAAAACCGTTACCCGCAAGCCTGTGAATAGTCGTTTCAGGCGGTAAAATTTCTAAAAAATCGCAAACCAAACTTACATATTCATCTTCACTCATAAAATCAATTTCACCAGCCTGATACATCTGATAAAGCTTTGTTCCTTCAAGAGCGCATAGCATGTGAATTTTTATTCCGTCAATTTTTAAATCAGCTAATTTTTGAGCTGTTTGCAACATTTCCTCTCTTGTTTCCCAAAGTCCCAAAATAACATGAACACAAACATTTATTCCTTTTTCTTTTGTTTTTTCATAAGCCTTTAAAAAACAATCCCAATTATGACCTCGATTAATTCGCTTTAAAGTTTTATCATGACTTGATTGTAAACCATATTCAAGCCAAGTGTAATAATCTTTGCCTATATCGGAAATTAAATTTAACTTATCTTCATCAACGCAATCCGGTCTTGTTCCTATGGAAATTCCAACTATGTCAGGGTGATTTAAAGATGATTTATATATTTTTTCAAGTTCGTTTACAGGTTTGTATGTGTTTGTGTATGCCTGAAAATATGACATAAACTTCTCTGCTTTAAATCGCTGAGAAAGGTTTTTTATACCTTCTTCAACCTGCTGTTCTATTGTTAAAAGATTAGAATGCGCCTGAGAAAAACTTCCGGAATCATCACAAAAAACACAACCGCCTGACGATATTGTTCCATCTCGATTAGGGCAGGAAAAACCTGCGTCTATTGTAATTTTATATACTTTTGCCCCGAAACGATTTTTTAAATATGCGCTAAATTGGTTGTATCGTTTGTCTGTATTATTAAACATTTTCTTCTTGATCGTAAATCGGATAAACGTAATGTTCACCGCAATTCGGACATACAACTTCTTGTTGCTTTCCGTCTTCTGTTTGTGCTACTTCAAATAAACATCTGCAGCCTGATTGAACACATCTTATTGCCCATGTTGGTCTGATTAATCTTGCCATTTCATTCTCCTTTATTTTATAAAAATTTTATCATTTATTTAAATAAGTTGCAAATTATTTATAAACTTCATCTTCCCAATATTCAAGTTCAAGTTTTCCCACAATAACCGTATCGCCATTTTGAATACCGATTCTTTTAAGTTCCGTCATAATGCCCATAGCAGTCATCGTTTTGTGCAATCTTATTACCTGTTCAGTACTTCGTTGATCTGTGACTTGTGAAATTCTGATGATTTTCCCGCCGGTTACGACAAAGGTATTTTTATTTAATTTTTGTACTTCCCAATAATTATCATCATTATTTGTCGCATCAATATCTTCTTCCACATTTACTTCTGATTCAGGTTTCGGAATTGAATTTACTTTATTTTCTAATTCATGTTTTATGTTTTCAATATTTTCACCTGTTACAGCCGAAATACAGAAAGGCTCAATTCCTTCTGACTCAAATTCACTTCTTAACTCAGCAAGTCGCTCAGGTTCTATTGCATCAATTTTATTAATTGCAACGATTTGATATAATTGCGCAAGTTTTTGAGAATATTTTTCAAGCTCTTTATTAATAATTTTATAATTATTTAAAGGATTTTCTTCAGTTCCGTCTACAATGTGAAGCAAAAATCTGCATCTTTCAACATGCCTTAAAAAATCGTGACCTAAACCTATGCCTTCTGATGCGCCTTCTATAAGTCCGGGAATATCAGCTATTACATATCCGTCACCTGTAGATTTTTTTACCACACCAAGATTAGGAACGATTGTGGTAAAAGGATAATCCGCAATTTTTGCTTTTGCAGCGGAAACCCTACTTATAAATGTAGATTTACCTGCATTTGGGAACCCTAACAACCCAACATCGGCGATAAGTTTTAATTCTAATTGCAAATCACGTTCAATTGCAGGTTCCCCGGGTTCACAATATTGAGGAGCGCGATTTTGCGGAGTACAAAAATGAGTATTACCTCTACCGCCCCTGCCGCCTTTTGCAACAAGAACTTTTTGTTCGTGTTCTGTCATATCGGCAATTATATTGCCTGTTTTTAAATCACGAACAATCGTTCCCGTCGGAACTTTTATGTATAAATCTTTTGCACTTTTCCCATGCATACTTTTTTTAAAACCGTTTTCGCCGTTATCAGCTTTAAAAATAGAACGATAAGTGAAGTCCATTAAAGTAGACATTCCTTCATCAGCTATAAGGTAAACGCTTCCGCCGTTTCCCCCGTCTCCGCCTGCAGGACCTCCGCGATCAACAAATTTTTCTCTGCGCCAAGCAACAACACCGTTACCACCTTTGCCGGAGCTGATTTTTATATTTGCTTTATCTATAAATTGCATAATAAAATCCCTTTGAAATTATTTTACCATAAATAATTGATAATTAAATTTCTTCGGGAATGAACAGTTTATTTTTTTTAAGGATTTCTCGTGTGTGTTCATAACAGCAGCTTTTATAAGTTAATTGTTGATATTGACGAACAATATTTAAAACATCATCAGTTGATAATTGAATAATTCTTCTTTTTCCTTCAAGTATTCTAGCCATAAATAAAAACCTCTCTTTCGTTTTTATTGTCGGAATTTTCTTTATCCGAATTTAAAAAGTCATAAGAAAGGTTTATAAAAGTTTTTTCATATATTAAAAAAGAAAGGAATAAATCCTTTCTTTTTTGTTATTATGTTAAATTCTCATCGGTTGGTCCGGCTGTATTTGTTCTTTTATCTGCCAATAGGGCATCTCTCATTTCAGCAAAAGTACTAGCTTCTATTGACGTTGTTCCATCTTTGCTTGTAGCCATAAATGAACCGTCTTGATATATAACATTATAACCGGTTAAACTCTTTAAATTAGTGCATTCAGTTTTATGATTATCAGAATTACCTGTTTTAGAGGAGTTTGATGCAACCTGTGACTGTTGTTGATTATATGTAATACTGTTAGGTCTGTATGTAGAACCTGTTTTTTGTGATGAACCGCCGAAAACAGATCCTGCAAGACTGCCTAAAGATTCACCCCAGCTACCGTTTGATTGGAATGTATAACTTTGATTTGCACCCCAGCCGCCTGAAGTTGTAATAGTATCTTTATATCCGCCGATTTGTTGACCAGTATATGCTCCAACACCGGCCTTTAAAGTATCCCATAATCCTCCGAAAAATCCTCTGTGTTTACTGTTTTCGTGAGTTTGAACAGTATATTGCGGTTGATTCATCATTTGATACATCATCATTTGCTGCATCATTTGTTGTTCAAATAATTGCTGCTGCATAAGCATCGCTCTGTTAGATGCACCATATTGATAATTCACATGGTTCATGCCTGCCTGTTGATGTCTTGCCATTAGTTTTCCAACGTAGCTCATGGTTAGTCCTCTTATTTTATCTTATATATATAAAGTATATATGTATTAAATAATTGCATGCCACGGGCTATGTTCGTAACATTTCTTTACAAATGTAAAAAAAGCTTCCCGATTTTCTCAGGAAGCTCATTGTATTACAAGAATGAAAGTACTGATGTAGCAGTACCTGCAGCATTGTTTAAATAATCCAACATAGATGTGCTGCGATTTGCTGTTGAATTGTATGAATTATTATTATATGCATTACCGCTATTTGCGTTGGCAATTGCGAGATTTGTGTAATCCAAAATATTATTGTTCATTATAGAATTTAAATTATTTAAAAGAGTTATAGTATTTATTCTGTTTTGAAGTTCTTTAGTATACATCTCACTTTGAGCTGAAAGCAGATTGTCACTTAAATCAGCGACAGCTTTTGCTCTTTTATCTGTAATAGCATTCAAATTATCAAGAAATACTGAATTGTCTAAATTACCAAAACGCCTTGCGACATCATTTTTCAGATTATTTTCCATAGGAGTATAAATATTGTTAATCTCATCAATACCTTTGTTTTTAAGCGCATTAATCTCATTATCCCATTCCTGTCTTTGCGCATCGGTAAAATTAAACAAATTATTTAATGAAGAAGACATGCCGCCTTGTATCGAATTATAAATATTTTTTTCCAAGTCACTCATATTATAACTTGATGTTATTGTATTAGTATCCTTATTTTTAGTTGCAGAAGCGACGGTTCTTCCGTTAACAACGACTTCTCCGTTTGAATATTCGGGGTATTTATTTGATCTTTTTCCCATAAAATAAAACCTTTCTCCAAGGTTATTATCTTATGACTTACAATTGGCATAAGTATTATAACATATATAAGCGTTATTGTAAAGGAATTTGCCGTGTTGAAAAAATAGAATTTTGGTAAGATAATATTATTATGTCAGATAAAATAAAAATTAGGGGCGCAAAAGAACACAATTTAAAAAACGTATCTTTGGAAATTCCAAAAAACGAATTGGTCGTTTTTACGGGCGTATCAGGTTCGGGCAAAAGTTCTTTAGCTTTTGATACTATCTTTGCAGAAGGACAAAGACGATATGTAGAAAGTCTTTCTACTTATGCGCGCCAATTTTTAGGACAATTAGATAAGCCCGATGTAGAATATATTGACGGACTTTCTCCAGCAATATCAATTGATCAAAAATCAAAAAGTAATAATCCCCGTTCAACAGTCGGAACAATAACAGAAATCTATGACTATTTAAGACTTTTGTATGCTCGTGTCGGTACTCCGTATTGCCCAAATTGCGGAACACCGATAAAACCGCAAACTCTTGACGAAATAGTAGAAAAAATTATACAGCTTGGGGAAGGTACTAAAATCCAAATTTTAGCCCCAATTGTCAGAGGGAAAAAAGGAGAATATTCCTCCTTATTTAAGGAGTTGCAGCAAGAAGGTTTTGTACGTGTAAAAGTTGATGAAAAGATTTACAGCCTTGATGAAGATGAAATTGAACTTGAAAAAACAAAACGTCACGATATTAGTGTGGTTGTTGACAGAATTGTAGTCAAAGAAAGTGCAAGATCAAGAATTGCTGATAGTGTACAAATCGCATTAAAAAAAGCTGACGGAATTATTGTTGTTGATATTGTTGGCGATAAAGAAATTATTTTTAGCGAAAAACTTGCTTGTCCTAACTGCAATATAAGTTTTGAAGAATTAACTCCTCGTATATTTTCATTTAATGCTCCTTACGGCGCTTGTGAAAGATGTTCAGGTTTAGGTGCGGATTTTATCGTTGACCCTGATCTTGTAGTTCCGGATAAGACTTTATCAATAAATCAAGGTGCAATTTATGCCTGGGCAACAAGAAGCGCAACGGGTTATTATAATGATTTATTGTCTTGCGTGTGCGAAGCAAGAAATATAAATATGGATACTCCGTTTGAAAAATTAAAAAAAGAAGAGCAAGACGCAATTTTATACGGAACAAAAGAACCTATAAAAATACGTGTAAAAGACTTTGGTACAAATCGTTATCAAACAAGAATGATGCCTTTTGTCGGAGTTATTCCATATCTTGAAAAACGTTATAATGATACATCGGGAGATTACTGGCGGGACGAAATTGAAAAATTCATGGTGGCAAAACCCTGTCCTGAATGTCATGGGGCGAGATTAAAACCATTTCCGCTGGCTGTAAAAATTAAAGATAAGAATATATATGATTTTACTTTAATGTCTATAGATAACGCGTTTAATTTCATAACAGATTTGTATTTAGAACTTTCTGAATATCAAATGAAAATAGCTAAGCAAATTTTGGATGAAATTAGAGCTCGATTAAAATTTTTAATAGATGTAGGCTTACATTATCTAAATCTTGCTCGTATGGCAGGCACACTTTCAGGAGGAGAATCCCAAAGAATACGTCTGGCTTCACAAATAGGAAGCGGTTTGAGCGGAGTTTTATATGTTCTTGATGAGCCGTCAATCGGTTTACATCAACGTGATAATGATATGCTTATCAAAACATTATTCAAACTTCGTAATTTAGGTAATACGCTTATTGTTGTTGAACACGATGAGGATACAATTAGAAGTGCTGACTATATTGTAGATATTGGACCAAAAGCCGGAGCTTCCGGCGGAAAAATTATAGCTCAAGGTTCGGTTGATGATATTATTGCCGCTAAAAATTCTATTACAGGAAAATATTTAAGCGGCGAAAAATTCATTCCGCTACCCAAAAATATCCGTAGTGGAAACGGACATTTTCTTGAAGTAAAAAATGCACATTTAAATAATTTAAAAAACATTGATGTAAATATTCCTTTAGGCAAAATAGTCGTATTAACAGGGGTTTCCGGTAGCGGGAAATCAACTTTAATGCAAGATTTATTATACGAATTTGCAATTCACAAATTAAGACGAAATAAACCAAAACCTCAAGGAGTCGACGATATTTTAGGGTTTGAAAATATTGATAAAATTATCGATATTGATCAATCTCCGATTGGCCGCACCCCAAGGTCAAACCCTGCGACATATACTGACGTATTTACCGCAATAAGAGATTTGTATGCAAAAACTAACGAAGCAAAAGTTCGCGGATATAAACCCGGAAGGTTCAGTTTCAACGTAAAAGGCGGTCGTTGTGAAGCTTGTAAAGGTGACGGACTTGTAAAAATTGAAATGAATTTTCTTTCTGATGTTTATGTAAAATGCGATGTATGTCACGGCAAACGCTATAACAGAGAAACTCTTGAAGTTAAATACAAAGGCAAAACTATCGATGATGTTTTAAACATGAGTATTAAAGAAGCATTAGAATTTTTTGACAGTATTCCTGCAATCAAAAACAAACTAAAAACTTTAAATGATGTCGGATTAGACTATATGAAACTGGGGCAGAGCGCAACTACACTTTCAGGTGGTGAAGCTCAAAGAATCAAGCTTGCTGCTGAATTAAATAAGCGCTCAACCGGCAAAACTTTGTATCTGCTGGATGAACCGTCTGTTGGTCTGCATTGGGCTGATTTGGATAAACTTGCAAAAATACTTCACGCACTTGCCGATCAAGGAAACACTATTTTAATGATTGAACATAATTTGGATTTAATAAAAATAGCAGATCATATTATAGATTTAGGACCTGAAGGCGGTAATGCCGGCGGAGAAATTGTCGCACAAGGATCTGTGCAAGAAGTTATGAAATGTAAAGAATCATATACCGGAAAATATTTGGCAAAATATTTGAAAAAATCGTGATATATTTGATTTTTTCAGAAAATCTGCTATTATATAAAAGTAGTTATGAAAATTTTTAAGCAAAAAATTTTATATCTGATTTTTATTAGTACTATATTGTTCGGATTTGCACCTTGTGCAAGTTCCGCAACAGTTGAGGTAAGATCGTTGAGTGACTTCTCAACAGCAAACCCTCCTTCAACAATCAGTATTCAAATCTTAGAACCGGTACAATATGCAAAAAATAAATATGCACTTTCCGGAACAAAGATTACAGGCAAAATCGTTGATGTAAAATCTCCCAAAAGGTTAAAAAGAGATGCAAGTTTTTCTTTTAAACCAATATCATATACGGATTCTGAAGGTGTAAGCCATACTATAAAGAAAACAGTAAAAGCTAAATACACCCGTCCGATAGATAAGGAACAAATAGCAGGTACCGCCGTAAAAAGCGCAGGAAACTTCTTTATTAAAGGTTTTAGTATGGGAGTAAGCGCAGTTGAAGGTGCCGTAAAAAACGAACAAAATAACAGATTGAAATCTTCTGCCGTTTCACTATACGAATCCAGCCCGATTTCTTATATTGAAAAAGGAGAAGACATTACAATAAAAAAATCGGATACTTTTTATTTAAAGTTTCCGGACTACGAAGAAATAGAAAATACAACAACAAAGGAGTAATATAAAATGAAGAAATTATTAGGCGTAATTTTTGGATTGATTCTTTCTATGAGCTTGGCACAAAGTGTAAATGCAAAAACAATTCAAGTTTCAGCTCTTGAGAATTTTAACACGGCAAATCCCCCTGCAGTTTTGCATGTACAAACTAATGCAAATATCAGATTAGATTATGATTATATGATTTTTAAAGGTTTCCAATTAACAGGAAAAACGGCTGCTGTAAATGGCGGATTTGTTTTTGTTCCTGTTAGTTATGTAAACTTTCAGGAAGAATCTCAACCTGTTACAAAAGAATTTTATGCATATTTTAAGGGCAGATCAGGTGTAATTAATAGAGGACAAAAGTTCTTATTAGTATTCCCTGAAAATGGTCCTGATACATATCAGTATTATGTTCAAGGCTCTGAAGTTAGCCCTGATGCAAAATAAGTAATATTATATAAGAGGACTTCTATACGAAGTCCTCTTAATTTTTTGAGAGAGTAATTTATGTTTAAATATTTCACAGAATCCTTTTTAGTAACAATATTTGGTTTAATTGCCGCATATTTTTGGGGAGAATATGTACAAAGCGGCAGCGGATTAATGGCGGTATTTATAGCCGGTATCCTTGCTATTCTCGAAATTAGCTTATCTTTTGATAATGCGGTTGTAAACGCTATGAAACTCGAAAATATGTCTGAAGTTTGGCGTCACAGGTTTTTAACCTGGGGTATTGCAATTGCTGTTTTCGGAATGAGATTTATATTTCCTATTTTAGTTGTTGCAGTTTTTGCCAAACTTTCAATGATAACAGTTGCTCATCTTGCAATTACTGATTCAATGAAATATGCCTTTTATTTAAAACAAGCACATGCTCCGATTGTTACTTTTGGCGGTTTATTCTTAATAATGCTGTTTTTAAGTTACTTTTTCAATCACGAGAAAAAGGTTCATTGGATAAGATGTATTGAAGAGCCTGTATCATATTTAGATCATGTAAGAGGAATTGAA
>CAYVSD010000058.1:0-10959 GCA_964453315.1 uncultured Muribaculaceae bacterium
CAAAATCTGAAAAAGAAGAAATAAAAAGATAACTTATCAACTTAAGGAGTAAAAAATGAAAAAAGATTTGAATAAATTTAAAAGATATAAACTAACAGATATAGAAAAAGAAGAGATATTGTTGGGAACTCTGATAAAAAGGCCTATATTTGCAAATTTTGAAATCTTAAATGATTTTAAACCCGAATATTTTTATAAACATTTACATAGAAAGGTTTTCAAAGCAATTATGTTAGGTTATTCCAAATATGATTTTTCTATAACTAGTATTATAAATAGGTTAGAAGAATATTACAAAATAGAAAACGTTCAAGAAATAATTGCTAACTTATGTTCTAAAGCAGTTGAAACAATATCTGTTGAATATGAGGCAGAAATTATGCGGGAAAAAGCAATTAAAAGAGCACTTATTTCAGCAGGCAAAAAAATTATATCGCAAAAATATAATAATATTACAGCACAAGCTGCTATTGAAAAAGCACATAAATTAATTGATAAAATTGCAAGGTTAAATATAACAGATGAAAACGAAGAATTTGAAGATATAATTTATGAAACTTATGAAGAAATTAGTGATAAATATGAAAATAAAAATATATTAATGGGTTACTCGACAGGTTTTAAAGACCTTGACGAAATTTTAAATGGTTTAAGAACGTCTAATTTAGTAGTTATCGGGGCAAGACCTGCGATGGGAAAAACGTCTTTTGCATTAAATCTTGTTCTAAATTTTGTAAAAAAAACAAAATTACCTGTTGCATATTTTTCATTTGAAATGAATAAAAAAGAGGTTGTTAAACGTATGTCGTGTATAGAAGGTAAAATTGATTTGCAAATAATAAAAAATGGCAATTTGTACGCAAATGATTGGGAGAAACTGGCTGGTGCATTGTTACAATTACTTGAAACAAATATATTTATAGATGACACATGTGATGGAACATTTACAAATCTTCAGGCAAAATGTCAACAACTTAAAGAGAAAGAAAAAGATTTAGGATTGATTGTTATTGACTCTTTGCAATGTATGGACGGCTTATTTGAAAATAACAGAAAACAAACCTATTCATGTATTATTAGTGGTTTGAAAACACTTGCCAAAAAATTAAATCTTGTCATTATTGTACTTTCATCACTACCCTGCACTATTGAAAAAAGGAGTAATAAACGACCAATGTTATCGGATATAAGGAAATATTGCGACAATATTGACAGATGTGCGGATGTCGTAATGTTTCTATATCGTGAAGACTATTATAACCATAAAAAATCAGGTAACGAAAAAATCGCAGAAATTATTGTTGCAAAGAACAAAAATGGTCAGACTGGGACTACGGAACTGGAATTTAATACTAATACTACAAAATTCAAAGATGCAGACAATAATTTAAACAAAAAGGAATTAATAATCACACTGTTCGACGGAAAAGAATTATAAATCTAGAGGTTATAGAGATAAAACAACTGTCGTTATTTTGATATGACACAAAATGACGTGGGTATATCGGATAATAAAATAAAAAGGAAAAAATGGAAAATGATGTGATAAAATTAATTAAAACAAATAAGCTAAGAGTAAATTACTCTAAACTCTTACGTTCATTATTTGTAGTTGTTTGTTTTACAAAGCATATCGCTTTATGCATAAGAATACAGCCTTACAATATATCTTTTGACAGTGGTAATTTGTCATTAGGTATTGATTTTCATTACAGGCGGAAAAATATAGACCACAAAGGAATTAATATAATTTTAAGACTTTTATTTTTTGAAATTGAAATTGAATGTACAGACAATAGGCATTTAGAAGATTATAAGAATAAGGAGGGAAATGCTTAAATACAACAATATAATAAAACTATATGCAGGATTAACAAAAGAAGATTTTTATTAAGGGATAAATCATGAATAAAAAACAAAGACATATCAATAAGTTAGTAAAAAACCTTATAAAAAAGGGATTAAAATACAACTACAAAAAAATTAACTTTGAAAAAGTTATACAAATGTTTGATAAGGCAATTGACCTAAATCCAAATAATGCCAATGCATATAAGCATCGAGGGGATGTTTATTTATGTACAGATTTAGAAAAAGCAATTAAAGACTACACTAAAGCAATTGAATTAAAACCAAACTATATAGGTGCATATAGTGCCAGGGCTGCTATATATTATAGTCCTCTTGTTGATGTACCCATAGTTAAGGCAATAGAAGATTATGTAACAATCTTAAATTATGCTAATAATTTTTGTGAGGCTTATGAATGTCTTGGGGAAATACTATCATCTTACGAAGATTATGAATGGGCGGATTTTATGTTAACAAAAGCCATTGAACTGAAACCCAAAAGATTTAATTATTATATGCAAAGGGGCAAAAGCTATCTAAAACTTCAGAAATATGAAAATGCTATAAAAGATTTTAATACTGTATTAGAATTTCTTTCTGATAAGTCTTATTACGACGTTTTTATAAAATGCTACAAGCATAGAAGTGAAGCATATTTACAACTCGGAGAAAAAGAAAAAGCTGATATGGATTTAAAACTAATGGCAGAATCAAAATTAAAGCAAAAAGGAAGAGAAGAAATAATTCCATTTTAGAAAGTTGCAATATAACAAAGAATAAAAAAGATAAAATAAATATGACACAAAATGTCGCAAGAGTATTTTATAATAAATATATGGGCAAGCGATTCGCTATATGCCACGAATAACAATCAGAAGGAACACCGTTACTCACTTCGTTCGTAACAGTAACCTTTTCAAGACCGACCTTAAAATTAAAGGTCGGTTTCTTGATTAAAAAAATTCATGTTTCAAAAAAATAATAACAACTACACAATATTTATGTTCTAATTTTTCAGCATACTGTTTTAGTTGTGCATAAAAATGACTGTCAACGTGCTTTATATAAGAAATGTACCCTTCCAACTGCCTTATTCTTTTGGTATCCCAAGCCAAATGTTTTGTGTCTTTAATGCTTGAATTACAAATATATATTACATAACTATGCAGCATTGCTCTTATTTTTCTTTTAAAATTTTTTGGCAATCGTACCCGATAATTGTTCACAACAAGTCCTAAAACGTTTTGCTGCTTGTTATCTGAGATGTATTTTGTTTTCTTTTTGTTTATTTTGTACCCATAAAATGCTAAAAGTGCAGTGACTCTTTTTTCTACAATTTCTAATGTTTCTTTGCAATATGAAGAAAAGATCAAATCATCAACATATCTTGTATAATCAATACCAAAAGCAGAACTCACTGACATAATTTCTTTATCAATTTTCTTAAAGCAAGCATTTGCAATATGTGGTGATGTCGGAGCCCCTGTCGGCAATTTACTGTTTATGGTTACAAGTGATAAGTAATTAAGCGAATTATCATTCTGATTTATCCTACGACATACTTTTGACACTACCCGTTGAATTTCGTGGCTCGGAACAGAATCATAAAAATGTTTAATATCCATTTTTAAAATCCATTTTTTACCGGAATGAATTTTTGAAGAAATAAGTGTATCCGCTTTATACGAATAAAGCCATTTTATCGCATTAAGGAAAAATCTTTGTTTTGCTTTTAATTCATCACAAGGAATATGTATTATGCGATTTTTAATTCTTTTTATTGTGTAATAATATTCATCGCTGATATAAAACTTATTAGAACACATCATAAGATTCAGGCTCCAAAAATTTCATTATTGAACTTCTGAAAAGTAACCTAATAGTTGCCATTGTTCCATATTTATTTTTGGCAACGATTATTTCTGCCGTTCCTTTATTAATTGCATAATCTTCGTCACTACAAGAGTTGTAATAGTCATCTCTGTAAATAAACATAACAACATCTGATATATTTTCAATTGCTCCGCTTTCTCTCAAATCCGATAATAACGGTCTTTTATCACATCTGCTCTCTAACGATCTTGATAGTTGAGACGTTATAAAAATAATGCAATTATTATCTCTTGCAATTTGTTTCAAATCCCGCATAATTTTTTCATAAGATTCAGAGCGCGGTTTTTTATTAGGAACATCTAAAAGCTGCAAATAGTCTATAAAAACAAATTCAGGTTTTACTTGTTCAATTTTTTCTTTTATATCTTCAACATTAAAATGCTCATCATATATGGTTAAATCATATTTTGAGAGTTTATCAAGTGACTCCGTTATTTTTTCAACACTTTTTGCTCTCTTTGAAATTTCATTCGGCATTTGTAATAAATGATAATCTACTTCCCCAACTTGACAGAGTAGCCTTTTTATAAGTAGCCCTTCACTCAATTCAAGAGAAAAGAATAAACATTTTCTGTTTTGTTCAAGTAAATTTAACATAATGTTTGTTGCGAAACTGCTTTTCCCCATAGCCGGTCTTGCCCCAATAGTTATCAGGCTTGATTTTTCAACTCCGCTTAAAATAATGCCCAAATCTTTAAACCCTGTTTGCAGTACAGGAGGTTTTCCCTCAAAAATACTTTCACGAACCTTATCTAAAACTTCTTTTTTAATCATTGTTATTTCTCCTTTTTATTTCATTATCCAACCTACTACCGTCATTTTGTGTCGCATGTTTTTGTATTATAATAATCAAGTGTTGATAATGTTTTCAGGGGACGTCATAAATTGACGCATGTGTGTGTTACTCTGATACTATGAAAATAGAAAGGAGTTAGGAATGGAAAAAGAACTAATTAATTATTTTTCTCCTGAAGTTTGTGACAAAATCGGACACTATGTTTATAGATTAATAGATCCGAGAAACGGGCAGACTTTTTATGTTGGGAAAGGACAAGGGAACAGAGTCTTTGCACACGTAAATGATGCTTTAGAAAATTTTGATGGAATTAATTATATTGATAAAGCCAATTATGAAGATAAAATTTCGGCAAAAATACAAAGAATACGAGAAATAAAAAATGAAGGTTTAAATGTTATCCATGTGATTCATCGATATGGAATGACTGCAGATGAGGCATTTGAAGTTGAATCAGCATTAATGGATGCATATCCTGGGTTAACAAATATTCAAGGCGGTCATAATAATGATAGGGGAATAATAAGCGCTATATCTTTGCAACGAAAATATTCTTTAAAAGTATATGAAGAAATCCCTGATTTTAGATACATTTTGATAAAAGTAAAATGGGATAGAGTTTCAGAATTGCAAAATGAAAGATCTATAAGTCTGGAAAATGCTATTTATGAAGCAGTGAGATATTCTTGGAGAGTTAATCAATATACTGCAAATACATATCCATATGTTTTAGGTGTTATCGATGGAGTTGTTGAGGGAGTCTATAAAGTAAAAGAAAACAGTTGGCGATTATCTGATAATGGGGTTCGTTATGAATTTGATAAAGATGACTATTCGGATGAAAATATTATAAAACACTTTATTCATAAACGTGTACCAAATACGTATACTAAAAAAGGCGCAGCAAATCCTGTTCAATACCATGGTTAAAAAATTAAAATCATAAAACAAGCCTATGCCCGAATATGACGTATGGTGGTCTTATAATAATATTGTCAGAAATAAAAACAGGTGAACTATGCGTGAACCAAGCAGATTAAGAAAAGCAGAAGAAATAATTGAACTTGCTATGATGTTTCAGAATAGCTTTAGCGGTATATGCATTGATGATATAAAAGACCATTTTGAGTGTTCGCGCAGGTCTGCAGAAAGAATGAAAACCTTGTTGTTTGATATGTTCCCCGATAAAATCGAAGAAGTTGAAACAAATGACAAGAAAAAGCGTTGGCGATTTGTAAAAGGCACAATGAATTCTCTTATAACCTTTAGTGCTGATGATTTCGCCAATTTAGAATATATGAAAAACTTGTCTAATGATGAAAACAGGAAAAGACAGCTTGATGAACTTATTGCAAAGGTTAGAGCTTTAACTCCTCAAAAAAACGCAAGAGCATTAGAAACGGATATCGATGCAATATTAGAATCAGAGGGATTTGCTGTAAGACAGTATTCCAGAGTTAAAACAGATAGCAAAACTATGGAATTACTGCGTAATGCAATGTTATCATTCAAGAAAATTCAATTCAGTTATGATATTGACGGTAACATAAAAGAAATAACACTTAATCCTTACGGAATAATTATTGCAGATAAATACTATCTTGTAGGCTACAATGAATATGTAAACGATTTAAGATTGTATAAGGTTGATAAAATTAATGATTTAACCCTGCTTGATGAATATTTTGAAAAAGATGAAAACTTTTCTTTGATTGATTATTGCAATAATTCTTTTGGAGTTTATCAGGAAAAACCGATTGACATAACGCTTGAATTTGATAAAGGGGTAAAAGATGATGTTTTGAACTACCATTTTCATCCGACACAAAAGATGAAAGAACTCGAAAACGGTAATATTCAGGTAAAATTCACATCAAGTGGAACGTATGCAATCTGTCAAGAACTGTTTAAGTGGGGAACGAGTGTGAAAATCAAGAAACCAAGCAGTTTTAAGGCATATTATAAGCAGTATTTGTCAGATGTACTAAATAATTTATAAATATATTATCAAATTTAACGAGAGGTTATTCGCTTAACCCTCATTAAATTTATATGTTCTTTTAATATAAATTATTTAATATTATAAGAAAGTTTATCTGTGTTTATTCTGAAATTAGTTTTTGCTAATATATGCTTATGGAAGAGCGAAAAGAAACATTTATAGCAAAGTTTATTCATAAGCCATACATCAAATGTTGTGAAAATAAAAAAGAGCTTCTAAAAGCCGAACAAGGGCTTATTTTGTACTATTTGAAAAAAGATACAAGTGATGATTATTTTAGACATTATATAAATGAAATCAAAAAATTAAAAACTTCTTGTCGAACTATTGTATTTTACGGAGTTCCAATAAGATTAAGCAAGCAAAGGTTCTCTCTTTTATATTTATTACTTCTTGATGGGTCTATAAGCAATGTTGATTATATGCAAATAAGCAATTTGTGTAACAACAAGAAAAATAAAAAGATATCGGATAGTAATTTAAAAAGTTTTATAAGTAAATTTAAAGCCCACATAATCACTCAATATACTAAAAATAAAGGAACAGATCCTAATTTTATAGCAGATAAATTCAAAAATCTCATATATTATGACGGTTATGAAAATAACTATACAATAAGAACCAGGTTTGAAATTTACCAAAAAGAACCTGTTAAAAAGCAAGATAAGTAAATACATAAATAATTGTAAAAATGAATTTATTTAGGTTGCCAAAATGATAAGCTAATTTCTTTGAATGCTCAGATTTTAAGGCTATCATGCATTTATTATTTTGGGTCAATCTGTTATATATATTTAAGCCAAATGTAATAAATTTATTTAAATTTTTAGGTTGCCATTTTAGTTATTAAAATAGCATAAAACCTTTGCTATATTTACATATTAGCCACATTGGTTTATTATTAATAATAATCTACAAAAAGGAGGTAACTTATGAAACCAAAATAAAAAGCCATAAGTATGAAACTCATGACTCAAATTTTCATTTACAACTTAATTATATAATAAATTTACAAATTTCACAAGTCATCTGAGTTTCTTTTAGTCAAAATACAATTAGTGTCAAAGCCTCTTGAGGCTTAATTTGTAATGGAAAATTATGAAAGGGAAAAAATGACAAAAGAAAAAAACATAATAAACAATTGGTCGTATTATATGACTTTCCCCTGCAAACCTAACTCAAAAATTCCTGCAACAAGACAAGGATTCAAAGATGCTAAATTAGGACAAGATGTTACAACACTCAGTAATCAGGGCTATAATGTGGCTTTAGCCTTATCAATGTCGGGATTAATCGCTTTTGACTTAGATTATCATGATGAAAACTCAACAGCAGATGAAGATTTGAAACTTTTAGAAGAAAAACTTGGGAAATTACCTAAAACAATAACTCAATCAACTGCTACAGGGAAAGGTAAACATCTTATCTTTTTGTCTAAAGGAATTACAAATCCGATAGGGCGGATTGGTAACTTCTGCGACGTGAAATACAACGGATACATTATGATTGCACCCTCTGTAATTAATGGCAAACAATATCAAATTATTGATGGTATTGATGAAACCGGAAACTTTATAATTGCCGAATTACCAAAAGCTTGGATTGATTATATCAACAAAGATACTAATTTTAATCAACAACGGGCTAAAAAATCAGAAATCACCTCAATAGAACATATTGTTTATAGAGATATTGACATTGAAAAAATGTTCAATAACTGTACTTACTTGAGATATTGCAGAGATAATGCTGATATATTAAGCGAACCTGAATGGTTTAGTATGATTAGTATTTTAGCTCAAATTGAAGATTCTGATGAACTCATACATAATTTATCAGAGCCCTATCCAAAGTATAACTATGTTGAAACTCAAAAGAAAATAGATAATGCTCGTAAATTTGGGCATTCTCAAAGTTGTCAATATTTATCAGAAAATTATTCTGATATTTGTAGAAATTGCACAAATAGTCATAAAAAGGAGGTTTAACAATGACTGAAGAAGTAATAAATATGAATATAAATCCTATTAGTAAAGGGAAAAAGAACATAGATGAGATTTTTGAAGAACATAAAAATGCACTATCAAATCTTACATTTATATCAACATTTAGTATAAATAATAAGGCTGATAACTATAACTTGCCAAAACAAAATAAATTCTTGTTTCAAAAATGGAATAAAATATTCCTTTTGGATAAAAAGAAAAACAAGATAAATATTACATTAAAAGCTAATTTTACCATTACGGATGTAAAAGAATGCACCCTTATCCATAATGATAAGAGTGGCAAGTTACCGCTTAAATATTATCTAGTTACATTAAAAAATTCAAAAGGTAAAGTAGAGAAAGATGTTGAGATTGCAAACAACTCTAAATCGGATTATAAACAATTTCAAGCAGACATAAATAGCCGTTATAATGATTTTGCAGTTAATATGTCAGAAAGCGAATTTAAAACCTTTGTAGCTGAATTTATATCTCCTAAAATTGTAGATAATGCATTAATATATACTAATGCAGGGGTATTAGAGCCAAATAAAATCTTGTATGAAAACGCTCTTGCAACAAAAGACGGTATTATTTGGGCTGATGAAAACGGCTACATTAAAACAGGCGAAAAAACATATATCAAAATAGTAGAATCTACTCATTACTTACCGAAATTAACAAAGAATGTTAAAACAGGAAAAGAAATTGCAAAAGCACTCATTGAAAATATCATTGAATGTTGGAGTGATGATATTGTACTACCTATGCTAACTTTAGGCCACATGGTAATGTCATTATATTATGACGAATTTGTCAAAAGATATGGTGTTCCGACTCTAATATTATTCGGTGAAACAGGTACAGGAAAATCAACACTTGTAACAGTCGGGCTTTCAATATTTGGTCTATCAAGAGATGCTTTAACATCAGGTGGCTCAACTGCTAAAAGTAATGAATATTTTAGTTCAAAATACAACGGAATGAATGTGTGTATTGATGATGTCAAAGGCCAAACGCTTACATCAAGTAATTTTACAGCATTAGTTAAAGGTGCATATAAAGCTATCCCAAGAACAAGAATGTTGCCATATGGCAAGGGAGTTGAATATATACATATTTGCTCTCCTATGGCTTATTCAACAAACGAAACATTACCAGATTTAAAAGAGGTTATAAACCGTCTCAATGTTATTGAAATATTTGGAAAAGTCTTTAAAGCTGATAAGTTTAAGTATCATGAAGTCGATAAAGGAAATAATGACAACCTAAAAGAACTGTCCTTAATATTGCCTGAATTCTTAAAATACACCATTAAAGACGTTTTAAAGATTTATGATAATGTTTTTGAAATACTTGAAAATAGCGATATTCAAGATACTCAAAAAAGAGTTATTAACAACATTGCATATGCTTATACAGGCATTCTACTGCTACTTGATATAAGTGGAGTGCAAGTTAATGACTTAGATTATAAAATAATTGAATATGCACGAAAACAAGTCAAAAAATACGAAGAAATTAAAAATATAGTTGATAAAGTATTAGCTGAAATTCCTGTATTGTTAGAACTTGGTGTGATACAAAATGGTACACATTTTAGAGTCTATACAGAACAGCTTGATAATGGTCATATCGAAGTTCAAATACGCTTTAATAAAGACGTTATACTGTCTATTATGAACAAGTATTACTCTCACGACAAGTCAAAACAAATCAGTAACGATTTATTCAAGAGTTACGCTAAAAATCACTCTCGTTATAGGGGCAATCTAACCGTCAGATATAAAGATGAACAAGGTTCAAAACCTTCAAATTCAATGGTATTTTGTGTCAATGGAATGGAGGAATATGCAGGATTTGGTTCAATGCCTGTTGCTATTTCAGCACAAGAATTTGCTGATAATTTGAAAGGTAATCAAATGTAATAACACCGCAATTACACCTCAGAGGTAATCTATGATTATCTTTGGATATATTTTGTGTTGCTGTAATTTTGTATTTAAAAAATTTTATAAAATAAATAAAAAATTAAGGAGAAATAAAATGACAGAACTTATAACATTCAAGGATTTTTGCAAAAACATATTAAAAGCAAATCCTAATACAGTAAAAACATGGAAAAGACGAGGAGCTTTACCTAAAAACATATTTTTCAAAATAGGGGGTACATTATATGTTCTAAAAGACTCTTTTGAAAAGTGGATGCAGGATAAACAAACTATGAAAGGGCAATACAATGACAGTATATAAGAAAAAAGATAAATGGTATTACCAATTTATGTTAAACGGAGAAAGGAAGCACGGTCTTTGTACCGGTGCTTCCGATAAAAAGGAAGCAGAGCAAATAGAAAATGCTATAAAATTCAGATTAGCTCAACAACAAAATGGTGTTATTCCAAGAGAGGAAAAGAACATCTCATTAAAAC
>CAYVSD010000059.1:0-10690 GCA_964453315.1 uncultured Muribaculaceae bacterium
CTCTCGGTATAATTACATTTTTACAAACATTTATTCCCGAAGAAGAAAAAGTATCGGTTATTTTGGCAGGTATCGCAGGAATAATAACATTTATGCTTATTGATGGCGTTTCTCATTTTTTGGAAAAACACGAAGAAATGAGAATGGCAAAATGCGCATCAGACTCTGTTAAATGTACAGGATTAATTAGTTTTATTTATTTGGAATTGATAGATGCATCTTTTTCATTAGATGGTGTTTTAGGAGCTTTTGCATTAAGTAAAGATGTTATAATTATTGCAATAGGTTTAGGCATTGGTGCAATGTTTGTAAGATCTTTAACTATGTTGATAGTTAAAACAGGTACACTTGCAAAATTTAGATACCTTGAACATGGCGCTCATTGGGCAATAGGATTTTTAGCAATAATAATGCTTTATTCTACGGTACACACCGTACCTGAAGTTGTAACAGGGCTCATCGGGTTATTCTTTATTATTGCATCATTTATTTCTTCTGTTAGAGAAAATTTGAAAAACAATTAGCTAATTTTCCAGCTATTTAAATATTGTTCTTGTTCAGGTGTTAATGTGTCAATTGAAATTCCCATTGATTGAAGTTTTAACTGAGCAATTTTAACATCAACATCATAAGGAAGTGTATATAATTTGTTTTCTAATTTTCCTTTATTTTTAACAAGAAATTCAATACCTAAAGCCTGATTAGCAAAACTCATATCCATAACACTCGCAGGATGTCCTTCAGCCGCTACAAGATTTACAAGTCTGCCTTCAGCTAATACATAAATTGATTTACCATTATTCAATACAAATTCCTGCAAACTTGGTCTGATTTGTTTAATTTCCTTTGTATACGCTCTTAAATCTTCTACATTTATTTCCCAATCAAAATGTCCTACGTTACCTACAAACGCGCCATCTTTCATTGATAATAAATGTTCTATATCAATTACGTGCTTGTCACCAGTTATAGTTAGGAATAAATCACCTTCCAAAGCGGCTTTAGCAATAGGCATTACTCTGTAACCTTCCATAGCGGCTTCTAAAGCCTTTAGAGGGTCAACTTCACAAACAATTACATTAGCGCCAAGTGCTTTTGCTCTCAAAGCAACACCTTTCCCGCACCATCCGTAACCGGAAACAACAACTGTTTTGCCCGCAATAAGAATATTTGCTGCTCTTAATACGCCGTCAAATGCGCTTTGTCCTGTTCCATAACGGTTATCGTATAAGTGTTTTGTCAAACTTGTATTTACACCTACAGCAGGAAATCCTAAAGTCCCCTGTTGCTCCATAGCTTGAAGTCTGATAATGCCTGTAGTTGTTTCTTCTGTAGAACCGATTACTTTACCTATTAAATCAGGTCTTTGTTCATGAAGAGTTGAAACCATGTCACATCCGTCATCTATAATTATATCTGGATTATGATTTAGCGCTTCATTAATATGGCTTCTGTATTGTTCTACAGATTCACCTGCAACCGCAAAAACAGGGATATTATAATATTTAACCAAAGCTGCTGCGACATCATCTTGTGTAGACAACGGATTTGATGCAACAAGAACGGCATCCGCACCACCTGCTTGCATTACTGTACACAATGCTGCAGTTTCTTTTGTTACGTGTACGCAAGCAGATAATTTTAAACCTTCAAAAGGTTTTTCTGCAATAAATCTTTCTCTAATCTTTTTCAGAACAGGCATATCTTTAAAAGCCCAATCTATTTGGTTTTTACCTTGTTCTGCAAGATTTATATCTTTTATATCACACTTCATTTCAGCGGTTAACATCTTATTCTCCTTAAGTTATTTTTTAATAATTGTACTTATGACACTACAACATTATATACGAAAAAATGATTTGTACTATATGAGAGTTTCTTTTGTAAAAATTTCTTAATAATGGACTAATATTTGTCAAAAAACAATCTTCACACTTGTTATAATTTGAGCAAAGGGGTAGTTGCGTGAAGGTAAATTTAAATTTAGAAGATGTAAAAAAAACGAGTTTATCTTTTGCCGGTTACAAAGCAGCAAAAGACGAAAACGGCTTTAGAGTATATGAGTTTTCATACCCTTTTGATGAAAATAAAGAAGATTGCTATTTAGAAATCTACAGATTAGATAAAGACAAGTATAATAATTATTTTAGTGCCGGAAAAGTATACAGTCGTAACGGTGATGATCGCATAAAACTTTCATCCGGCGTTAATCAAATTGATATCGCAGACCAGTTTGGTATTGAAGATAATGCCCCATTTGCCTATCACTTTGTACTTGTAGATAAAAATAATGGTTTTTATAATTATAGAATTGACGTTGGAGATAGCATTGACGAACGTTCCGACGGAGATAAATCAAAAATTTATAATATCGTAATTCCTACAAAATCTTCATTATCCCGTGGCGGCGCAATGAAGCTTGTTATTATAGATTCACAAAAAGTAGGTTATGTATATAACGATAAAAATCTTATAGTAAAAGACGAAAAACTTGAGCAACGCGGCAGAAACGGTGTAAAAACTATTTCTAACAAATTCGGAGGAACTCTTGCAGGGCTTGAAAAATCCGTTGATAACGGAGAATATGACGGCTATGGGAGAATAATCTCTTTACCTGTGTTTACGGATGATGATTTTAGCGCTCACGCATATTGGAATAAAAACTGCATGCAAACAGCTATTTCTCTTGGAAATATTAACAATTATGCTTCTTTGCAGAGAAAAATGTTTGCGCACGGATTGAACTTTGTTTCTGACGGCGCATTTGTAAATGAAGGTTTGCAAGGCGTTCATTTTAAAGATTTATTAAAATGGGGAGAAAATTCTCCTTATTTACATTGGTTTAAAGCAAGCGGGATTAAAGACAATCCTTTGTCTTTAGGTGTCTTTGGGAAATATTCAAAATACACGTCACATAAAATAGTTAACTCTCCGTATAGATATACGCAAGATATAGACGGCAAAATATCCATATATTCAAACAAACAATACAACCCTGAAAAACCTACTTATATCCAATTTTTCGACACTCGTTTAGTTTCTGATGAAGAAAAAAAAGATACCACTACATTAATAAAATCGTATTCTAAAACAAATACTAATAATGTTTATGATTTGCATACGCATAATGATGAAGTTTTTCCTTATGCCTTTGAAATAAATCCTGAAACGTATAACGAAAATGTAAAACGTCTAATGGAATATAATGAATTGGCGCAAAGACCGTTAAGATTAAATTCAGCTCAGGCTTCTCGTATTTTATCAAAATTTTCTAATTTTAACGTAGAAGAAAAATTTGAAAGCGGATTTGAAACTTGGGATGCAAATCCGGATATTGCAAAATTAAATTTTGTCTTTTCAAATGCGGATAACAAAGAATTAAAAAATTTACCGCCGGATGAACGTAGAATCGAAAGAGAAAGAAGACTACGCGGGAATTCTCAAGTTCAAGATTATGTTGTGGAATCCGGTAAATATTGGACAAGAAAAACAGATGATATTTTAAGACTTCATATTGCACAAAATTTAAAAAATGTATCACGCGAAAATCCTTCAAAAGTTTATTCTGAGATTCTTAGTATTTCGGATGGAAAAATTCTTCCAAAATCCGTAAAAGCAGAAGTTTCAAAAACTGAAGTAAAAAATGTCCTAAATGATTTGTATAATCACAAAAGAATTTTATCTTACAATGATAAACACGACAGTATTTTGGAAGGAATAATGAACACCCCTCTTGATTCAATAGAATTTGGGGACAATCTTGTTTCGGTATTAGCCTCTCCTTTAGTTGCAAAAAGAGCATCTGTTCCTGAAGAAATTGGCGTATCAAAATTTGATATATATAAACAAGGCAACAAAAATCTTCCTAAAGAGTATAAAAAAACTTATGAAAAAATGGAAGGATTACAGAAGTATGAATTATATAATTATGTCGAATCCGTATTAAATTCTGTAAATGCCAAATTACCTGAAAATTCAAAAATATTTGAAAAAGATGAAGTTACTGAATATGGTAGGTATGTTCTTCCGATTATATTACCGGAAATCACAAAATACGCTGTTGTTAAATCTTTAGCTCCAAAATCAAAAATCAATATAAATTCAAAAACAGGAGAAATCTCATATAATTATAAAGAATTAAAAAATATTCATCTCCAAACAATAGGAATAAATAATCCTTCCTCTCCTGAAGAAGAAGCTTTTGAAGTAATCAAAAAAATTAGTGATGGGATGAAAAATTTAGATTCATCTTTGAAAAGCGAAATTGTCGATAGCATAAGCAAAACTTTAAAAGGTACAGATGTTAAAAGCTTCCAATTGGCTGATTTAATTATTGACAAAACTCAGTCAGGCTTAGATTGGAGAATTGATGCAACTAAAGACATCGCTGACGTAGAATCTTTAAGAAATTCTTATTCAAATTTTGAATTTACATGGAATCAAGTTATAGATTTTTGGAAAAAATTTAATAACGCAGTCATAAAAGAAAACCCTAATGCATATATGGTTGCAGAAGTCACAGATGAAGAAACTTTATATAATGACGGTTGGGGCAGCAGATCCGGAAAATTCCAATCTGTAAATGATATTGTTTCAAAATTCCAACGTGAAACAGGCATGACTTCTACCGCAAACTATAAATACTTTTTTACCGATATTCCAAAATTTTTCACAAGAGGTTTTGAAGACGGATCAAAACTTAGTGAAGATTCGGCATATATGCAAAAATTCTTGCATGACAAAATGATAGGCGGAGGGTCATATTTAAAATCGTCCTCTCTGGAATCTATTTTATATTCATACACATTTGTAGGTAATCACGATAAACCCCGAGCTCTCCATGGAGCAGCATTAGATTTGGATTTATTCTATGCAGATCTAACATACCCGCAAGACTACAAACATAGAGAAATGGCTTATAGAATGGTAAATGACCGATTTATCGGCGAAGTTGACCCGAATAAAATTAATTATTTTGATTATTCGGCGATTTCTCCAAAAGCTATTGCAATGGGTTACGCCATCCGAAAAGCTGCAATTGGAGTTTTAGAAGACTACAAATGGAATAATAAAATTTCTCAATCAGAATTTGATAAAGCTTTTGTGGCAATAAGCAAAGCTGTTTCTGATTTAAGCCAAGGTAAATTTGACGGTAAACGCTTTGATGCGGACGCTTTTGGCATAAAACCATTTGATGTATCAATTAATATGGTTTTAAAACAAGCTAAAAATAATTATGGACTAAAACTTCCTAATAATGTTGAAAAACATTATGAAGATGATGTTTTTGAAAAAGCAATAGATCCTGCGATCTCAAAATTGTTAGGTATGATGAAATATCTTGTAGCTTTACCGGGAATGCCGACATTATTTGACGGCGATGATGTTGGTGCTACAGGTTACGATACTAAAACTAAAAACATGTATTTACAAGGCAGACAAAGAATTCATGACGAATGGCTTGATGAATCAGATTCAAAATACAAAAAATTTATAGCAAAACATAAAAAAGAATTTGATGAAGTTATGTCTTTGCGCAAACGCCCTGAACTGAATGCATTAAATAATGGTGCCGTTTATATGCTGCCTGTTCAAAGTGCTTTTGCTCCAGGCGGTAAAGAAGTTAAATTACCGACAATTTTAAGACAAAGTACAGATGGCAGAATGGCTATTTCTATATTTAATACTTCTGGACTTCATTATGATCATGAAAAATATTATTCACCAAATCATTTAAAACTTGATGCAATAAGATTAAATGGCGGTAAAAATGACAATGGCCATGATGTAAGAATGGATGGCGCTTACGGTGTGGGATTAACAGGTTTAAAACCCGGGATGGTATTTGTTAATGCTAAAGATTCAAAAGATAAATATTATATAAATGAGCACAACGGTGAATATTTCTTGAAACGTGGCACAGATAACGGAACAATTACTGTTGATGATTCAACTTTGATTTTATATCATGTTCCTGAAAAAACACCTCTAAGCTTTACTGGTAATAATAGAGTTAAGCCGTCATTTAAATTCGTAGCTAAAGCTTATTGTAAAAGTATTAATTAAGTTTGTTAGTATTTATATATTTTTCATATAAATCAGGGCGTCTTTTCTTTGTGCGTTCAATTTGCTTTTCCAAACGAAACTTAGCTATTTCTTGATGATTACCATTTAATAAAACATCCGGGACTTTATATCCTCGATATTCTCTGGGTTTTGTGTATTGTGGATATTCAAGCAATCCGTCAGAAAAACTGTCATATTCCGCTGATTCTATTTTACCCAAAGTTCCTTCCAATTTTCGGCTTACCGCATCAATCAAGCATAATGCAGGAAGCTCACCTCCTGTTAAAACAAAATCTCCTATTGATATCTCTTTGGGTTTTATTATTTCCCTTATACGTTCATCAAAACCTTCATAATGACCGCATAACATAATAATTTGATCATATTTTGCAAGATCGCAAACTTGCGCTTCATTTAGCTGTTCTCCTTGCGGAGATAACATTACGGTTATTGAATTGCTCTGCTTTTCAATACTTTCATACGCATCAACATACGGCTGCGGAGCCAAAACCATTCCTGCGCCGCCACCATAGGGAGTATCATCGACTTTTTTATGTTTGTCTAATGTAAAATCTCGAGGATTTATAGTATTAACACTAAAAACTTCAGATTCTTTGGCGCGCTTCATAATGCTGACATTACAATAATTTTCGATAAGTTCGGGGAAAAGCGTTAAAACATCAAATCTCATTCCAATAATCCCTCGATATTGTTAATTTTGATTTTTTTATTTTGCATATCTACAACAGGCACTATAGCATTCACAAATGGTATTAAGCATACATGCTTGGTATTTGTTTTAACAGAAAGTAAATCATTCGCACCATTATTCGAAACGCCTATAACAAAACCTAATTTTTTGTCAGTTTCTATGTCAAAAACTTCAAGACCTATCATTTCATCAATTAAAAATTCATCCTCTTCAAGACTTTCGCGCACAACATTGTCAGGTACAAATAGTACACTACCCTTTAAAGGTATAATTTGATTTATATCATCAATTCCTTCAAATTTAACTATCAAAAAATTCTTATGTGGGCGCATAGAATGGATGCCTAACTTTTGGTATTCAGAACCGTTTTTTAGATAGACACTATCCAAAGACATGAAAAAATCTTGTCGGTTCTGCGAATACCCGACGCGAGCTTCTCCTTTAATTCCGTGAAAATTTAGAATTTTCCCAACAGAAATATATTTAACCATAGCTATTCTTCCGTAGGAGCTTCAGATTTTTTAGGACGTCCTCTTTTTTTCTTAGGTTCTTCAGCTTCAGAATCTTTTGTTTCTGCCTTTGTTTCTTGAGCTTGTTTTTTAAACTCTTCAGGAGCATCAGGCCTATCTTGATTCCAACGATTTAAGCCCATTTGTGCTCTTACAAGCCCAATACCTACGTGAACTCTCCATTCATCCATTTTTAATTGCGCAGCAATTATTTTGTGACATCCGATTGGAGGTAAAGGTAATAACGGTTCATAAAGCATTTTTATTGCATTTAATTGATCCGGTGTGATAGCAAGTTTTCTCTTCGGGAACGGTAATTTCGGAAGCATCATTTTTTGTCTGATTAAATTTATTCCGAAAAATACTTTTCTTGGTTCCAAACCTATCTTTTCACCGATAACTTCGTGAGCATCAGGGTTTGGTAACGGAAGCATTAATTTATATAACAACTCGATTTGAGCCAATTGATCTTTACTTACAAGAAGCTGCTTAGGAGCTTTGTTTCGATTCATTGGTCTTCTATTGTTGTTAAATCTGTTATTACCTTGCGGCCTGCGCTGCTGAGGTCTGTTATTATTAAATCTATTGTTGTTATACCCGCCGCCTGCTGGACGATTATTGTTGTAAGGCCTGTTATTAGGGCGGCTATTTCCGTAACCCTGACGATTATTGTTATATCCACCTTGGCGGTTATTATAATTATTTTGACGAGGTCTGTTATAATTTCCTTGACCTTGATTATACAAAGGACGCTGCGGTCTTTGTTCATCTCCGCCACTTGAATAACTGCTGTAATACTGAGGCTTTTCCTCCGTTGAATAACTGTTTGGATATGATTCTTGTTGTGATGGTGCTTCCGATTGAGGTGTTTCCGGAGAATTTACCATCATATTTTTATCCGGATACAAACAATCAGGACAAATTACCCTTTTAGGGTTTTTTGTTTCAAACTCACGACCGCACTTAATGCACTTGTTTACATACATAATAAAAGCCTCTTAATTAAAAATCACTGAAAATAAAAATAAATTAAAATTAATATCCTCTCAATATAAATCCATATAAAATAAATGTATTAACTTTTAAACATATTTTAACATAATATTAAAATAATATCAAGTCCTACAGATGAATTATTTTTCAACCATAAATGTCACCGGTCCGTCGTTAATAAGTTCGACGTCCATCATAGCACCAAATACGCCTGTTTTCACCGTAATATTATTTTTTTCTACAAGATTTACAAAATATTCATATAACTCATTTGCTTTTTGCGGAAATTCAGCTTTATCAAAACTTGGTCTTGTACCTTTTGCACAATCACCGCATAATGTGAATTGCGACACAACAAGCATTTGTCCATTAACATCTTTTAATGACAAATTCATTTTATCATTTTCATCCTCAAATATTCGAAGATTTATTAATTTTTGCGCAAGCTTGTCAGCATTTTCTTGAGTATCACCCTTTTGAACTCCCAAAAACACTAATAAGCCTTTATCAATTTTAGAAAAAAGCTTTCCATCTATAGTGACAGAAGCTTTTTTAACTCTTTGAATTAACGCTTTCATTATAATCCGGCCTTTTCAAATAATTCTGATTTTGTAATTTTTCTACCGCAGGATTTATGTTCATCACAAAATCCCAGAGCTTCGCATTTCGGAACTAAGTATTCTTTAAGCCAAGGCTCTTTAGATACAAGCTCATTACACATATCTTTAACCATACATCTGATTTCATATTGAGCGCGGGTACAAAGTCTTAAATTTGCAATGTGTATCATTTCACGTAGATTTAAACTTGCAACAAGAGAAGATGACGCTGCATTAGGCAATACAAAACGAGCATCTTCTGCCGGAATACCCGCATTAACAAATTCTTGATATTTATCTGAAATTTCTCCCATAAAGGATGTGAATTTTTCTCGTAGTTGCGGGTTTTTGTCAATAGTTGGCGGAATTATATAATCAAATTGTCCGTTTTCTTGCACATATCTTTGAGATTTTTGAGAAAAAGACATGAGCCTATGTCTTACAAGCTGATGTGTACAAGCTCTTGAAACATTAGAAATCGCAAAACTTACTTGAATATGCTCAATAGTTGAATGATGCCCTGATGCGATAACATTTTTAATCAATTTAAGCATCTTTTCTTCATCAACATCATTTTCATACATTTCAACCGGAGATTGAGCACTGTAGCATGTTCTGCAAGCTGTATAAATAGTTTTCAATATATTTTCCGGCTTAGAAATAAGTTTTACAACAGGTTTGTTTTCCATATCTCTTCTCCCTTATTTTAAAAAAGCGACCTGTTTGGGGCCGCTTTATAAATTCATTAATTTTTCTTACCGTATCTTTTGTTGAATCTTTCAACTCTACCCTCTGAGTCAAGAATTTTTTGTTGTCCTGTATAGAATGGGTGGCAGTTGTTGCAAATTTCAACTGTAATGTTTTCATTAACGGAACCGGTTTCTATTTCATTACCGCAAACACATTTGATAACGGTTTTTTTATATTCCGGATGTATTCCTTCTTTCATTTCGTACCTCTTTCTTTCAAGATTCCAAACTTGAATGTTGTGTAATTATTTCGACTAATAAAATTCTAAACGCTAAATTCATAAAATCAAGTGGATTAAATTTAAATATTACCATTTTTTAAAAATAAAAAATACGGCAAGTATTATAAAAACAAATCCAACAACATAATTCCATCTGAACTGTTCTTTAAGATAAAGAATGGAAAAGACGCTGAAAACCAATAGAGTAATAACTTCCTGAATAGTTTTTAATTGTGCGGCATTGTATATTTCGTAGCCGATTCTGTTTGCCGGAACCTGAAAACAGTATTCAAAAAACGCAATTCCCCAGCTTGCAAGTATTACAATCCAAAGCGCGGGCGATTTAAATTTAAGATGACCGTACCATGCAAAAGTCATAAAAATATTTGATATTAATAAAAGAATAATTGGTGTAATCGCTCTAATCATGCTTAAAAAATCCTTTTTGAAATATAATATCATGAAAGTTTATCACAGCTAAACATTTTTAAATACATTCCACCCCTTGACAGTGTTTTTTTTTTATATATACTAGATTATGCAAACTAAGCCGGCATAGCTCAATTGGCAGAGCAACGGTTTTGTAAACCGTAGGTTGTAGGTTCGAGTCCCATTGCCGGCTTTTCTACTGGCCCTTGTGGCTCAGGGGTAGAGCACTCCCTTGGTAAGGGAGAGGTCACGAGTTCAAATCTCGTCAAGGGCAGATTTATTCCTCAAATCCAAGCCTAAGACGCAGAAAGGTTGAAAATTAAATATGGGTAGGTGGCCGAGTGGCTAAAGGCGACAGACTGTAAATCTGTTCTCGCGAGAGTACGGTGGTTCGAATCCACCCCTGCCCAAA
>CAYVSD010000060.1:0-10173 GCA_964453315.1 uncultured Muribaculaceae bacterium
AGTATCATACCACAAACGCACACCAAAAGTCAAGATTTTTTGAAAAATAGTGGTGAAGATATAGCAACTTTTTAAGTGGTCAGAGATTGTCAAATATTTAAACGACATCAAGAGGTGAAGATTTTTCGACTTCGTTTTGTTGACGCTCCACTTGGTTTAGAATAACATTTCTTTCTCCGTAAGAGCAGTGATTATTGACCTCATTTTCCTTGTAATCAGACCACTGCTCATACACGCCCCAAGAGTTGGAAATTCTCCAAATCTTGGGGTTTCGCTGCAATCGGGCTGCTATAAAATAAATAAACCATTTCAAGTTATTGGATTAACTTGAATGGTTTATTATACTAATTTATCTATTTCGGCATTAACATTAGATACGATTGTTCCAAATACATCAAGAGAATCATTATTTTTGTTCAAATCATTTGCTCCGTTAAGAATTATACTCTGGATGTTTTGTGCAATTACACCTCTTTTTTTTGAGATGCTATTTAATAAAACAATAGTTTGCGAAAGGGATTCTGCTCTAATTCGATAACCTTCAAGCTGAAAGTTATTCGAATTCTCAAGATTAAATGTTTCTTTTGAAATAAAAGAATTAACTTCATCAATAAACTTTTGATTTATTTTCTTTTTCTCATATAAATAATCTACAAGAGATATAGGGAATAGTGGTATGGATCCTGCAAAGACACTAAGTAGGATATCATATATTACAGATTTTGATGAGGACAGAGAAAGAATGATTACACCAAAAAAAGACGAAACCAAGAAGAAAGCGCTCACAAAAAGTAACAAGAGCTTTTTATTCATTATTAGTTACTAGTAAATATAATTAGATTTTTTATCAATGTATTCAACAGATTTATCCGGCTCACCGTTGTTATCTAATTTGTTAAATCTTATTTGATTACCATGGATGCTAATAATATATACAGTTTCGCCAGTAGTAATAAAGTGTTTTCTGTTCTTATTTGCTGTGCCGTATACATTCATAGTCTTAGGTGCCTTCCAGTATTTTCTAGGTGTATGCTCAAATAATGGGATAATAGTATTCATATTATTTTTTGCCTCCTTATTTATATTAAACAGTATGCGAGTACCAGTATTTTCCTACAGTATTATACAATCTTCACGCATAATAGTCAATACATCATTTTAACTTTTATTTAACCTTTTTTTAATTAATTTAGTTTAAAAGTGACAAAGCGAACGCGAAGTTTACAATTGCGTCACAAAAATGCATAAAAACAGATGATTTATCATATATAGAAAATAATTATAAATTGTCAGAACTTTATTATAACATAAAAATAAGAGGGTTTCAATTGTAAATACATATAAAAATCATAAAGCGATTCTGTCAGTTTCAAACTAAATTTGTAACACTTTTTTGTGAACACATATTTTTATGCCAGTAAAAGAAAACTGAGTGTGTTTTATTGCAAATTTAATCCTATTATGTTATTATTTAGTTGCGACATAATTTCATAAATCTAACACAAGTTATAAGTATGCATTTTTGCTTTTATATGGTAAAAATGCATGCTCTGTAGTCATACTTGTTTGTGTTAGAAGCATGTATTGAAATTGTGTCGCAGCAAAGCGTGATGACGTTAGCGGAAAAATGAAAATCGAATAGGATATAATACAAAAGCTGTTCTCTAAAATACATAGAGGACAGCTTTATTTTTGTGGATGACAATGTAACATAGAATGATTCTCATAATGATAATAAAAACAAAAGAAAACACTGATTTACCCCCCGTGGTTATCATCAAATAACTACGAGGGGAGGTGAATAAATATCAACGCATTATTTTGTTATAAATAAAGTTGCTAACAATAAATAACAATATACTTCCAAGTAAAATTGGTCCATATGGTATTAAAATATCGAAGATATGATTGATTTTTCCTAAAAATACTATATTCAAATTGGCAAAATCAATATTCATATACATATACGAAATTTCATAAAGAGTGCATAGTAATAGCGGAATCGATATAGTTCTACAAACAATTAGAAGAAAATAAGCAATAGAATAGAATGCAGCACTTTCTACAATCAATAAAAGTGACAGTAAAAATACATCATTACCTAAAACAAGTGATAATGTAAGAATAATTAAGTATATATGCAGAACATACCATAAAAATATGAATAAACTATCAAATAATAACGATTTTTTGTATACTTTTAGTAGTTCTTTACTATTACCTTCTATATATTCTCTTAGGGCGAAAACTAACCACCATATTGAAAAGTATGGTATAACATGTTGCATTTCTACGAAGCTCGAATATTTTGCGTACTCAATATTATTATTACCAATTAGATAAAATAAATATATCATAATTGGAATGTAAATATAATTGGCAATAATAGGAATAAAGTAAGATAAACCTATGCTTTTTAAATTCATCTTGCATATGCGTAATTTATTTAGATTTGTTTTAATGCACACATGTATCCATCCTCTACAGTTGGGGGTTGCAATATCCCAATTTTATGCTGATTTGACAATATTTTAAAATATTGTTTGCCATTAATTTCAATAGAATCTTGTATGATATATTTTCCTTTAAGTTGGTCTTTGTTATTTGCATCAATTAAGTTCACTTTATTTTTTGCTAAATCTGATATTTCTGAACTAGTTCCAGAAAAAATTATTTTACCTTCATTCATAATAAGAATTTTATCACAAATAGTTTCTAAATCTGAAACAACGTGGGTTGAAATTAAAATTATTTTATCTTTCTTAATGTTATTAATTATATTCTTAAAGCGAATTCTTTCTTCTGGATCTAACCCCACTGTCGGTTCATCAAAAATTAATATAGAGGGACTCTCTAGCAACGCTTGTGATATTCCTAATCTCTGTAGCATTCCCCCGGAAAGATTTTTAATTTTTGTATGCATTTGTTTTTCTAAATTTACAGCGTTAAGGCATCGTTTAATCTCGTTATCTTGCAAATTTTTATCAACTTTTTTTATAGTTGCAAAATACTCCATCATATTATAAACACTTAATTGCTTAAATGCTCCGAATTTTTGAGGCAAGTATCCAACTTCTCCGTTTTTTTCAATTGAACCCCCATCTATCTTATATAAACCACAAATACACCTCATTAAGGTTGTTTTTCCTGCCCCATTTGGGCCCAATAAGCCATAAACTCCTGTCCCAAGATTCACAGAAATATTGTTTAGTACATATTTTTTCTTGAGCTTTTTTGAACAATTTAATATTTTAAGCATATTTGTTGTACTCCTTAACTAATGTTTTAGCTATTACGTTAATCTCTGACTTATCGCAATTCGAAATAAATATTTGATCATTTAGTGATATATACTCACTGTATGATGCCCAATTAAAAACAGTTGACGTTTGAAAAACAGTCATTTCAGATAAATTCAAGTGTTTTTTTGTTTTATATTTTTTTTCAAAGTTGTCAATAGCAGTTTGCAATGACTCTAATTTATCATCATTAATTCTCATGGTATCAGGAACTGAAATAAGTGTATATAAATTAAATTTTTTGCTACTTTTTTCGATTAGTCCTGACATGAGTGTTGGATATATTGCTTTCCCTGAAAATTCATTTTTTTTGCCATCTTTTTTTAAAAGGTTCGAGTATACTGTTAATAGTGTGTTTATTTTTACATTATACTTAGATTCAAAATCATTTGATATCGGCAAATATCCAGACATATCTAAAACTTCTGTGTATCCATCTTCCGTTGTACTAACTTTTGTGTCATTTAAGATATGATATCCTGCGATAGGATAATACGGAAAACATCCTGGCAGCGCAATTCCTTGCAAGTTACTGAAGAAAATGTTGCTTTTACCTTTATATTTTATATTAATTATTTTTACATTTTTTGAGCATTTGATAGAAAAATAATCTCCATCTCTATTCCAGTTTATTTTTTTTCCTGTATTATCTGTTATTGATTCAATTATGAAATCTCTATATAATGTAAAAAAGAATTCATTGCTTTTATTTCTTTTGCCAATTTTCATACGAACATTCACAGAAGAATCTCTTATTACAGTTAATATTATATCATAATCACTTATCGAAAAATCTGCCTTTTTTTCTTTTTGATCTGAATATTCATAGTATAAACTATCATAAGTAGATATACTCTCAAGAGAATTATCATACAGGATTTTACTTCCGCCTTGTAAATATCCTATTAAATTAGCGAATGACAAAACCAAACAAACACATATCGTTATTATATTTTTTTTGTTTTTTTTATTACATAATGCAAATATAGTAAGACCAACTAATAATAAAAGCCAAAACAAAGATAAATTCCAACGAAATATTTCACAAGAAATACCATATTGATAATCTGGAATAACAGATGTGTTTTGCGGTAATATCTTTTCAAATAAATATTGTATATTGAAAAAATTAAATTTTGTATTATATGATAGCATTTGTAAAAACATTGTTGGGGCTGAACTGATAAAAAATATTAATAAAATTAGAATTGAATAAGATGCAATTCTTTGAATTTTAATAGCTAAAAAACTTCCTATAAAAACAGCTATTAATAACAAAATAAGAAAATTAAGTGTAGAAGTTAAAATGATATGACAATAGAAAACTGGATTATGAACATTTGCGGATAATGCAGTAATAATTTCTATTAGTATAGAAACACAATAAATAAGAAAAACAAATACAAATAGTGTAATAAATATACTAATGTAACTTAAGGATCTACCTTTTTTATTTGATGATATGGTTTCATCTACATTTGAATTTTTGTAAGTATATACATATTCATAAGAAATATAAAGGAACGCAGCAAAAAGTACAAAACAATAATTTTGAGTATCGGAAATTCCATAAAAGGCATCGTTATCAATAGATAAAAAACTATAAGTACGAATTACATTATAAATAATATATATATAACTTAAACAAAGGGGTACCGAGATATGCGGAGATTTTAATAGTCTTAATAAGTTAATTTTTTGTAGCTTCATTATAAAATTCCTTTCTTAAATTTTAGGGCTGCAGAGCAGCCCTAAAATTTAGTTTTAATGATTTATTCATTATAGGCGTGAAACTTTGTTTGTGCTCGAATGTTTTCCCCATTCCACCACCAAGAATTCATAGTACATCTCCAATATCTAAAACCCTTCTTAGCGCGCACTTCATGTACTTTTCCCCAATTTGTATTAGTTAAGCTTCCGTAGATATGATTTGGTTCAACAAATTTATGGATGGCAGTTGTATTTCCGTTACCATCCTTATCTTCGAAACTTATATACACATTTACACCATCATTTGACTCTTTGTAATTCTTTATATACTGAATGCGTGCGAGATCATGTGGTTTTTTAGTTTTGTAAGTGGCACTTTTTTCGTTCATGTACAGATTAACAGTTTTTGACGCTGCAGAAGCTGGGAGACTGCTGATTGATACAACCATCATAATACAAGCGATGATTGCGACAACTTTTTTAGTAGTTTTTTTCATCATTGTTCCTCATTTCTATATTTTTTTATTTTCTCCGAACCAAGTGAAATTCCTATTAAACTATGAGACATAATAATAGCTGCATAAAATACAGAAGCATTTAATGCTATTGAGATGATGACTAATATAGCTTCAATTCCCCACACAATTAATGATTTACGTCTGTAAATTATCTTTTCGATTGCATCCAATGGTTTGTTTTTTGTGTCCATTGGTGAGTAAATAATAATTATGAGACTAGACATAATAAATAACCCTATCCAAATGAATTTATTAAGTATAACAAATTTCATTATCGAAAGAACAGAAATAATGGTTATGACAGTTAGAAACAAACATCTCAACTGTGTTTTTGCGTGGTAACCTCCGGTATATGATCTTAAAATATAAAAGGAGAAAAAGAATATTATGGTACTAACTATTTCTTTTAAAATCACACCAAAAATTATGGTGAAAAACAGTAATATACACGTATTTAATAATCGTTCTAATCCATATTTATAGATATCATAATCTTGAATTTGAATCACTTTTTTTCGGATTAAATAATTTGTTACTTCTTCTGACAATTTATGAGTCATCAAAATTTCCTCATTTTCTTCACTATGCTTGGCATCTTTGGCTGACCAAACCAAGCATAGCAAGTAGAATTAGCTGAATTTTTTGCAGAAATATATGCAAGTTTAGCTACAGCTTTTTCTATCTTTTTTTTGCTTTTTTTCATAGCAATAAACCTCCTTGAAATAAAATTCTCTTTCGACGTAGGAATATTATCATAAAAAGAACACACAAAACGAAACTTGTAATTTTTTACATATTTTTTTGTAATAAAATACTATTGTAATATTTCTTTATATGTCACTTTGTGTTATAATTCACTTGAGTAGGTGAAAATATGATATACAAAATTGCCGTCTGTGATGATGAAGAAATAATTTGTAAAAGCATTTACAGTATCCTAAAAAATATAGCAAATTCAAAAAGAATAAAAATTGAAGCGGATTGCTTTACCACAGGAGAAGAACTATGCGAAGAAATGAATAAAACTAATTATGATCTATTATTTCTAGACATAGAGTTGCCAAAAATGAATGGTGTTGCAGTCGGGAAATATATTAGGGATAATTTAAAAAATGAAACACTCCAAATAGCATATATTTCCTCAAAGCAAGAATACGCAATGGAACTATTTGAAATGCATCCCATTAACTTTCTTGTTAAACCACTGTACGAAGAAAAAATCGAAAGAATAATAAACAAATTTTTGTTGATTAATAAAGTTGACATAGGAATTTTCACATTTAAGAGCGGGCATGATTTCATAAAGATAGCATTATCTGATATACTTTATTTTTATAGTAGTGGTAGAAAAGTTAATATCGTTACAAATAAAAGTACATATGATTTTTACAGTTCTCTTGAAACAATTTATGGTGATTTAAAAAACAGTAATTTTTTGTATGTTCATAAGTCCTTCATGGTCAACTATCGCTACATAAGTAAATATAGTTATGAGAAAATAAGAATGTCAGACGATACAGAAATACCAATTAGTCAATCTCGTCGAAAAGTAATACGACAACAGTTTATGAAAATAAAGATGGAGGAAACCCAATGAATACATATTTATACGATTTTTCTTATTTATTTATTAATATATTCGAAGCGTATATAGTGTTTTACTTTATGGGCATATTTTTAGGGAAAGAGAATATCAATAAAAGAAGCGCAATTATAGTATACGCGTCATACTATTTAATAACGAGTACAATATATTTGTTTTTTGCTTACTTTATACTAAATATTGTAAGTTCTATTTTGGCTCTTTTTATTGTTACGTTAGCTTATAAATCCAAAATAAGTAAAAAAATTATTTCAGTTTCTATAATGTACTTAACGGCATTCGTAAGTGAGGCAATAGTTGCGTTTATTATCGGAATAACAGGTTCTTCAGATTATGTCTTTCGAAGGGAACATTATGGAGATATATTAACTTTAGTTTTAGCTGTAGTAATAAAGTTTGCACTTGTTAAAATTATAGGACGGTTTAAGCATATTGGAGAAAGTCCGGCAGTTTCTTGGCAATTTATAGTAACTTCAATTATCATTTCTGTAATATCTGTTTATTTTGAAATTAACATATTTATGATTAATGATTTGAATAATGCAACTTATATTGCATCTATAATTTGTATTTTATCTATGAATTTTGTTGTGCTTTACTTATATGATTCTATTTCAAACGCTTTTAGTAAAAAAAATCAATTGGAATTATCACAACAACAAATTGAATATTATCATAAACAGGCTGAATTAATACAACATAATTATGAAAACACGCAACAACTAAGACATGATTTAAAGAATAATACAATAGCATTAAGTGAGTTTATTAAGCAAGATAAAAAAGAAAAAGCTTTAGACTATATTAATTCCATATCTGGAATGCTGAAACCAATAAAACAATATAGCTCAACAGGAATTATTGAGGTAGATAGTTTAATAAATTATAAACTTGCAGATGCTGAAGAAAACAACATAAAGATAACGTCAGAGATAGCAATTCCAAGCGATATTGAGTTACAATCAAAAGATTTTGTTACAATACTCGGAAATCTTTTGGATAATGCCATTGAAGCAACAAAAAAAGTAAAAGATAAGTATATAAATTTAAATATGCAATACGATAAAGGGATAATATTCATAAAAATAAAAAATAGCTTTAACGGAGAATTAATAAAATCAGGCAATAGCTACAAAACTACAAAGAATAATAATCAAGAAAGTCATGGAATTGGGCTGAAAAGTATCACTACAGCAGTGCAAAAATACAACGGAGAGTTCACTACTGAATACGATGATAAAGAATTTGTTGCAACAGTGCTTCTGATGACCTAATTTATAGTAAAAAACAACGTAAGTACAACCACAAATAGTACTTACGTTGTTTTATTTAATTATTCTTACTCCTACGGTTTGGAAAACAACTCTCGAGCCAGTCAATATATTCCTCCGTTGTGATTTTTCCCGTAGTACATTCATCACGTTTTACAAGTGCCTCATATTTCCACTTCTTGAAATCATCTTCTTTAATTTGCCGCACCTTAACCCTTGCGGCGTACCTCTTATAATACTTACTGTAAATCGGCAGAGCCTTGTTCTCTGCCATTTTCTTTTTGTAATTTTCCTGCGCGGCAAGCTCCTGACAGCTTCTCGTTTCGCCTTCTGCGATTCTGTCGCAGTAGCGGGTGTCGTAGTTGCCCTTCATAATAAAATACTTGCCGCAGCGCTTGCACTTTCTGAAGCGGATATCGTTCTCAAGCATTTTACTTAATTCAAGCTCAAGAATTTCCTCCGTAGATGCAAAACTGTATCGGCTCGTTAATCTTCGCATGCTGCGAATATAGTGAGAAAGCGTGTCTGTTGTTGTATTCAATTCTGCCGCGAGCTGTTCCAAAAGTTCTTCGGGATAATCGGTTTTATTTTTTTCTATTGAAATGTAATAATGAGGACCGTTTTCTTCTTTAGTAATCAAGGGAGCAAATGCCATATATAACTCTTCGTTTCTTTCAATAAATGAAGGAAAGTCTTTTACCATTCTAAACGTGTAGTATCTTTCCGCAGGATTCAAATCACCCAACAATTCAGGATAGTACTCCTCGTCAAAACAAAATTGTAAAATTTCAAGATACTCCTTCTGAAGTGCCTTCAAATATAGATAATACCGCTTCAAGGCAAGATAATTATCAGCATCACGTTTTAAAACAGGCGGACAGACGGCGGTGTATAAAGATGCGGCAGAAATTTTTCTTGTATCATCACAGGAAAACATAAAATCAAAATAGTCTTGAATTTGTCCATCTAAAATATTATTGATTTTTTCAGGAGGAATGTTTTTTGTTTCGCTTGATTTCTCGCGCTTATCATCTTGAAGATACTCTTCCCGATAATGAAAAAGCAATCCGAGTACAAAAGTTTCGTCCTGATATGCCGAATCAAAATCAGCATAAATGAAATCAAGTATTCCCTCACCGAGCGGTATCATTATGTTGCAACCGCTTAAAACATTGTTTAACGGCTTATATTCGATATCAGGGTGTTCTTTATAAAAATCGTCTTCATCTTTTTCAAATTGTATTCTGTCTATATCATACCGGGAATCAAAAGACTCTAAATATTTTTTCTGTTCAGCTATTCTGTCTTCAAGAAGTTTTTTGGATCTTCGCCTATATCTTCCTCCGTGATTGTGTGTTCGTGAGCGAATTTTCTTAACTGTTCTTCCGTTACTTCATCTTCAATCCAATAGTACATATTAATAAATTCATATTTTTGACTGACTTGAATACGAACAGTTTTATTTGAGGACGAGAAAATAGCAAAATTTGAAACCTTGTTAAAAATAATATACTGGTCGTTTGAGCGAAGCCAACGATATTTTTCATATTCTGTCGGCTTGTATCCGGAGTAATCATTATCCATTTTTTATCCCACATTTTTTGGAGAATTAAGATTTGGTAATTTTTGGTCGATTATCCTCGCTTGGTTAGCTATTCATGAGTTTTATGATAGGCAGTTAGCGAATTCAGGGCTGAAATAGCCGAAATTATTCTTCAGCAGGAAAAAGTCGGGGGTCAACCCCGACGCTGTACATCAGCCCGCAGAGCGGA
>CAYVSD010000061.1:0-10076 GCA_964453315.1 uncultured Muribaculaceae bacterium
AAAATAGAGGTTTAGAACTTGTTGTCAATAATGATTATTCAGATATCGGTTATTTTTCAATAAATAACCGTCGTTATCTTGGAAATAAGTATAAGTTAAATAACTTTATTCAATCTACAATAGCCGATGTTTGTGGCGATTTTGAATCTTTTGCAGATTTATTTGCTGGAACTGGCTCAGTTGCTTCTATTTATCAGGATAAACACCTTATTGTTAATGATATTTTATACAGTAATTATGTATGTCATCAAACATGGTTTGGAACAGAAAAATACTCAAAAACAAAAATTACTAGTTTTATAAAGAGATACAATAAAATCTCTGTATCATCAGATAATTATATGTCTAAAAATTATGGTGATACTTATTTTAGCAAGAAGAATTGTCGTAAAATTGGCTATATCAGAGAAGATATTGAGAAAAATTATAAAAATGAATCATTGAATAACAGAGAGAAATGTATTTTAATCACCTCTCTTTTATATGCAATGGATAAAATAGCAAATACATGTGGACACTATGATGCATATAGAAAAAATGGGGAATTAGATAGAAATCTTGAATTACAAATTCCAAAAATCGAGAAATCAAACATTAAAAACGAAATTTACAACGAAGATATAAATAATTTAGTAAAGGTAATTTCAGCGGATGTTGTGTACCTTGATCCGCCTTATAATTCAAGACAATATTGCGATGCATACCATTTATTAGAAAACGTTGCTCGTTGGGAAAAACCAAAGGTTATTGGTGTTGCTAAAAAGATGGATAGAACAGCTTTAAAAAGCGACTATTGTACAATTAGTGCGACAAGAGCCTTTGAAGATTTGATTAAAAATATAAAGGCAAAATACATTGTTCTTTCGTATAATAATATGGCAAATAAGGGCAATGACCGTTCAAATGCTAAATTATCAGACGAAGATATTTTAAGAATTTTAAGTGCAAAAGGTAAAGTTCAGCAATTTTCACAGAATTACAAAGCATTTTCAACAGGTAAGTCCAATATTGAAGAAAATGCAGAAAGACTTTTTGTATGCCAATGCTTTTAGATAAAGATATAGACTTAGAAATTATACAATCTCCCTTGAATTATACAGGGGGAAAGTTTAAGTTGCTTCCGCAGATATTGCCATTATTTCCCCAAAATATCGATATATTCGTTGATTTGTTCTGTGGTGGAGCCAACGTGGGAGTAAATATAAAAAGCAATAGGACAATACTAAATGATACGGATGATAACTTAACATATTTGTTTAATATGTTTAAAAATTTAGGTTCAGATTGCTTGTCTTTACTTGATGAAATAATAGAAAAATACGGCTTATCTCAAAGTGCGAAACATGGATATGAATATTATGGTTGTGATAGTGGAACTGGACTAGCACCTTATAATAAGGACAAGTTTTTAAAATTAAGAGAAGATTTTAACAATAGTCCTGATCCCGGTTACTACCATTATGCAATGTTATATGTGCTTATAATTTATTCATTCAATAATCAAATCCGTTTTAACCGACAAGGTCAATTTAATTTACCGGTTGGGAAAAGAGATTTTAATGAAAAAATGAAAGATAAATTGAATAAATTCATAATAAGACTTGAATCAAAAAGATATGAATTTTCTAATTATGATTTTAGAGATTTTGATATATCGCAACTAAATTCAGACAGTTTTGTGTATGCTGATCCTCCATACTTAATAACTTGTGCTACCTATAATGAGCAAGGGGGTTGGAATGAACGTGACGAAAGAGATTTATTGAGATTTCTTGATAAATTGCATGCAAATAATATAAAATTTGCATTATCAAATGTTTTGCGGAGCAAAGGAAAAGAAAATTCGATACTTATAAATTGGGCTAATAAAAATAGTAATAAATATCGTGTTATCAACTTGAACTTTGATTACAATAATTCAAATTATCAAGTTAAAGATAAAGATTCTGTGACAGAAGAAGTTTTAATTATAAATTATTAAGGAATTGCTATGAAATTAAGTAACGAAAAGCAAATATTTAATCTAATGGATACAAACGGCAGACGTAATGATGTTACAAATGCCTTGCAGGGGTATCTATCAATTTTGTCAGATTTTAATGGAGAATGGAATAATCTGCCAAATAGTTTATCGCAATATATATTTTATAAAAGAGCAATAGAATTATCTCCTGATGTGTTTTCTACACATACTCCGTATGATAATTTGCAGGCAGAAATAAATAGAAATTCGGAATTTAAAAATGCTATTGAAAACAACGATTTAACTTGGATTCAAAATAATCAAGATTCGTACAGAGAACTTTTAGGTAAATTTGATCAAGGAATAGAAGATAGAGCAAGGCATTATACAAGTAATTTAGTAAAATTAGGCTTTGCAACACAAGAAAGAAAAATTACAAGTGTTGGGCAACTTTTATTAGATAAAATAAAGTTAAATAAAGATGAACTAGAAAGCCTGCTTCCTGTAGATAATATTAATATCATATACTTGCGACAGTTATTGAAATTGCGTATATATGATGCTCAAGGACAAAATTTTTATTCACCTTTTTTGTTTGCTCTATATATTCTAGTACGTAGAAATAGAATTTCTGAAAATGAATTTTTTGAATTAGTACAGGGATTAAATCCGTATTTTGATTTTACAGAAATAGAAAGTTATGTTAATAATTATCAAGAGGGAGATGTTGTTGAAAATATACATATCAATATTCCTGAAGATATAGAAGATTCTATTATAAATGAACCAACTTTCAGAAAATATTTTAGAAATCAGAAAAGTTCTACTGCAGTTGATGTTTATATGGCATTTTATAATATGTTATATAAATTTAATAATGAAAGAAATACTGCAAGATTAAATGAATTGTTACAATATTATGAATATAATAAATCAATGCTGAATAAGGCTTTTGGATGTGGGAAAAATATATTTATTGTAAAAAATGGAGAAAGACCTGCACCGGAAGAATTTATAAGAAAAAATAAAAAAATATTTGAATCCCCGTTAAATAAATATCTATATACGCAATTTGAACTGTCAAAACGTTTAGATCAAATTAGAGAATACTCTGATACAACAAAAAGAATATTTAAAGCAACTGGTGTAATCAGTTTTGATAATGGTTATGTAGAATTAGCCTATAAAGAGCTATGCAAGCATATTTTTAAAGAACAAACATTATGTCAAAACATTTATGGTCGATCTAATGATTATGTTGAATATGAAACAGAATATGATAGTTATTATTGCTCTATAACTTCTTTGGCAGAAATTTTATTATATTCTAATGAAGAAATACTCAATATAACAGCTTCTGTTAAAGAAGAATTCGGTGTTTCTGATATAGAACAAATATCTGAAAAAGTAGTTGCAAATAGAAAACGTGAATTTACAGAATTTATCAGAAATAAATATCCTCTTGAAAAAGTTAAAGAACTTTTAGGGCTATTTAGTGATCGAAGCAATGATTCACAACTAAAGGAATATGTAAGTTCCGATGCCACTGTTCCAACAATATATGAATTTGTTGTAGGCATTGCTTGGTATTACTTTGCAGGAAAAAGAATTGATCTTTTAAGTAGCTATAATCTTACATTATCAGCCAATTTTGAACCATTGGTACATGCCGGCGGAGGTCAGGGAGATATTGTTATATCCGAAAATGATAAGGTTGTTATGTTGGAAGCTACGCTAATGAATTCAAGTAGCCAAAAGCGAGGAGAATGGGAACCCGTATTAAGGCATTCTGTCAATCTAAAAGTTGAAGAAGAAATAAATGGTACGCAGCGACAAGTAACCACATTTTTTATTGCAGATGAATTTGATGCGAATACTATCAATATTTGGAAAGCTGTCGCAGCAGTTCCTATGCAATCTTCAGTTGATAGAGAAAGCTATACCGATAATGTAGTTATTATGCCGATAAACTCATCTGAATTATCTGCGTTAACTGATAAGTCTGATGAATACGATCAAATTATAAATGACGTTCACAGTTTATTTGAAGTTGAAAAAAATAACTTTGATTTAAATTGGAGAGATGATTTTATTCGTAAAATAGTTTAGTTAAATTTCTCAATATACCAATCCGAACAGGCATGGTGATTAAAGTTCCATTGCAAGTCAAAATAAAAATCAGATTTATCAACATTTTTTATTTTGAAATATGGCTTTGCCAATTCTGTCCGCTTATAACTTTCAAATGCCCTTTTAATCTCTTTTGCAAAGCGGATTTTAAATTCCGGTAATGTAATATTCAAAGTTTCTCTGGTTCTTTTATTTTTCAAAATCATCTTCGAACCCTCTTATATTATCAAGTTCAATGTTGTATCGCTTGCCGGCCTTATCAACACAGGTTGCAAAATCTACTGTTTTATCAGTAAATTTGTTTTGCCAAATGCAAATCAGCAAACCGATTTCTTGAGTTTTTAAATTCAAAACCTTTGTCCCGTACAATTGATAATCTTTTTCAACCATATTGTGCTCCTTTCGGTCATTAACATTAATCGATTACAATAAATAGGAAATCAACCGAATGTGTTGCTATGTAAACATTTGAATGCTATTTGCTGTCTTTCGAGTTAATGTGTTTTCTGATATAAGGAGGATTTATGAAAGAAGTAAGCGGATACAATATTAGTGAAAAAGAATTTAAGCAAATAAGTAAGTGGGCGGAAGATGTATATAATATTGCCGTAGTTGTTGATTATTTTGTCGGTAATCAACCGGAGATAGAAGAATGCTATAACCTTGCTCCGGTTGTTAAAAATTTACGAAATAACGCAGATTTATTAAATGCATTTTTTATTGATAATGAAAAAGCGAATATAAAAGAGAGTTAAAAATTGTTTAAAACCTTTTTAACTCCTTTTAATTTTAATTTTTATAATCAATTATGATTAAATTCTTGCAGGAAAAATTTCCCCCGCTTAAAACGAATTTAAACAGGGGAAAAGAAGAACTAATATTGTTCAAATTGGGGTATGTTGTATTTTTCTTCCATACGTTTGTAATTATCGATGTGAATGCCGTAGTAATTATAAGTAAAGAACGGATGTTTTTCGTCATCTAAATTCGGCAATTTCATAATATCATCATAATGGAACGAACAAGGATAATCTCTATCTCCGTTTCTCATTGCTTCAAGTGCAATAATATCCGTTAATAAATCTGCAAACTCAGGAGCCATTTTCATATATTTATCTTTTAATGTCGCAAGAATTTCATTAATATATGTTTTATAGGCTTGATTAACGTGGTATCTGATATTTCTTACATCCTGATTACGTTTTTCTCTTTTTGCAGTTATTCCCGTTATCAGATCATTATTAATTTCAATTTCTTCTTCAATATCTTTTAGCCTTTTATTCAGCTTTTTTACATCTTTATTGTCTGCCAACAGTGCAGGTCTTTTCTCTTTTAATTTTTCGGTTTCTTCTTGCAGTTTAATAATATCCTTTTTTGCTTGTTCTGCCCTTTGGCGCAATTTGAAATCTTCTTCTTCAAAATCAGTCCTGACTTTCCAAGCATCCTCAAATAATTTTTTCTGTTCTTCGATTTGTTTGTTCATAAAAATTCTCCTTTTCTTTTGTGTGGAACTACAGTTGTCCAAGAATAAGGTAATATAAGTTATTTGTATATTTCTACTTGCAGTCGCAAGAGAATTTGGCAAGTGAATGCAGAAACAAAATCTGAGGTTGGTGCTATAAAATGACCTTGACCTAAACGGTTATTATAAGTACATTTGCAGAATTTAATTTTGCAAAATTTCAAAATTATCGTCTAATTTTTGCGGAAGCAGGAAATTATACCTTGATGCAAAATCTTTTATATTATGAAACCCAAGATTTTTACTGATGACATTTATTTGAACATTTTTCTCTAATAATAAGTGAATATGCGTGTTTATAAGTTTGTCATAATTTTCAATTTTTATATCTTTAAAAATTAATCCTTTCTTTTTGAAATCAATTTCTTTAAATATTATTGAAGGCATTATTAGATGGCGCTTGCGGTATTTTGCTCTGTGCGGTTGTTCAACTCCCTGAAATACTGCTCTTTGTATAAAAACAGTCCTGTTATTTTTATCTATATCATCGTATCTTAATGCGGATAGTTCTGCCGGAGTTATTCCTAAACATAATATCCATAATTCAGGCTTTTTATTTTTTATTATTTCTTTTATTTCTTTATTGGTATAGTAGCTTATTTCGAGAGAGGGAATCGGGGTATTATCGGCTACAAACTTTAAATCTTCCGCACATTCGGAATATTTTGAAAATATGATACTGAATACGGATAAAAATCTGCGGATACTTGCCATTGAATACCCTAATGCAACCATTTTACTTTCGTAATTTATTACAACATCTTGTGTAATATCTCTAAATTTATATCCTTCAAAATAGGGGATTAAATGGTTTTTAATGTATCCTTTTTGACAAATTGCAACTTCCGTATTCTTTTTATCTAATAAATCATAGTGATAATTTGCGGCATCGATAAATTTTTCAAATAATTTTTTATCATCTTTTTTCTTTTTGAAATTATATGATAATTCAGGCAAATTAATAGGCGCTTCTCTTAATTGCTTAATATGTTCGGGTTTATATTCTTTTAACAAAAGCCTATAAAATGCTTTATCGCTTGGAATATCAGAATCTGGGAAATTTTTACAAACAATTTTATATGCGGTGGCTATAGAGTATTTTTTTGTTGATAAATAGTACTTTTTAAATACTTCATACATTTCAGGATGAACTGCTGTTTTTACATTTGCATAATTTGCATATTTTAAACATAGCCCCCTAATACCTTGTGTAAAATATAGTCTGTAATATCTAACAAAAGTTGAATATGACATTTTGTATTCAGGATGTTTTTCCGATAATTCAATTAAAAATTTTCTTAAACTTTCTCCTCTTAAATTTCCTGCGAGTTTAAATATTGTTAATACTTTTACGATATTTCTTTTATCATAGTCTTTTGCGTTATTAAAGAATTTAACTTCTTCTTTTTTAGGGAATAATTCTTCAGGGTTTATGTCTTCAAGTTTTTCTTTTCTTAAGTCGATTTGATATATTGGCTTTTTATATAAGCCTTTTTTTCTTTCGCCTTTTATCTCTTGTTTGTTAATAATTTCAGGCAAATAAGCATATTCATTTTTTGATATCTTGCATATTTTATTTTCGGATAACAAATCATTGATGTAATTATTTACAGTTTTTTCATTTAATTCCGTCAGAGCAACAATATCCTCTAACTTAAATTTCTCAAGCTTCTTGATTAGTTTCAATATTTTCTGTTTCATTCGCAATTGCCTCCTTTATAAGTATTTCGTCAATAGAATTTAATCCGTTTGCTTTTGCTATTATTTCAGCTTTATTTATTACTTTTACAATTTGTCGGAACCTGTTTAGATTCGTATAAATATACCTTATTGCACAATCGGTCATTTCAACTTCGGATAATTCCTGAACAATTGTTTTAATATCGTTTTTTGAAAATTTTTCAAATTTTACTATTTCAGATAATCTGTCATATAAGTGGTTAAATTTTTTCAATCTTGATTTAGCATTAATCATTCCAACCAAAACTATGGGGACATTTGTTTTGTCATGAATATCTCTTAATGTTTCAACCGCTCTTGAATCTACTGTTAAATAATCAACTTCATCAATAATTATTATTTGGGGATTTACCAATAAATTTCTGACTACAAGCTTAAAGCAGTCTGAAATTTTATAACCGTATATTTCCCCCATCTCTTCAAGTATCTCTGATAGTAGCCACCGAGCCGACATTAGCTGAGTACATCTTACTAATATTGCATTATTTTTGAATGCCCACCAATTTATGGTTTGAGTTTTACCCAACCCAGGTTCACCATACACAAGAGCCATCCCCGGAACTCCTTCCGCTCGATTTTGCAGGTTGTTCATCATTGTAATAAAACGTTTTACATTGTTTGTTTTTACAAAGACTTTTTTCATTTTTACTCCTTTCTATTTATAAATTTCCTGATATTCATCTGACTTAATATATTTTGCAAGCCATTCTCTGTCTTCCGGATTTAAACACCCGTTTTGCATGTGCCATTCATAACGTTCGTATGCATTTTTGAAAATAGGTCTTGCTACAATTGATGTTTTTATTTTTGGTTTGAAATTCTGTTCAGTTGCAGGTTCAGGTTTAACAGTAATTTCTTTAACAGGTTCAGGTTTTGAGATGCGAATATTTTGCATTAATTCTTTTTCTAAATAATCCATATCCTCAAGATTAAATTGCTCTTTAACTGCTTTTATAGTTTTCTTGCGCAGTTTCTGCTGTTTTTCAATTTTGTATTTGTAATCTTCAATATCGTTAATATCGCCCATTTGGTGTGCAAGCGGGTGTGTTTCCGTTACACGATATGCTTTACAAATAAATTCACCTTTGAGGGTATAAACTTTGATATATGAAAGGTCGAATAAACTGTATTTAATAACTGTTTTTTCTCTGATTCCATATAGTGCTTCGTCAAAATAATCTGCTTTCAAGAACCTTATTCCATTTCTCCCGATTGATTTCATTTCCTGTGCCATCATCAAATCGTCAAGCATATTTTCATCAATATTTTGTTTTTCAACTTCATTTAAAACCTCTTTTATTGTTTTAGTTTTATTATTCGGGCAGGGTTTTGAATGATACATCTCAAGCCATTTATCTATCATCATCCGAGTCTGTTCTATTGTTGGAGTGAAACCGTATTTTTCATGAATTTGTTTGTGTAATTTTTCATTTCGCATTAAATGCGCCGGCTTATTTTCTATTGATGTACCTATATAACTTGGGACTAATTTCTCAAATTCTTCCTGAAATTCTAAAAAGAAACGCTCGATGACTTTAGCACGAGCGTTATATGGAGTGGCATAAACAGGCTCTATTCCAAGCCTTTTGTAAACTCCTGTAAACCCAAGTTCCTCAAACTTTTTATCTCCGTTAAAAAACTTACTTTTAAAAGCTCTGCCGTTATCCTGATAAACAAACTGCGGAATGTGATCCAAATTTAATATTGCATTACGCAGAGCAGAGGCAATATTTTGAGTACATTCTTCGAGCATAATGTCATATCCTACAAGAGCTTCCGACTTCCAATCTAAAAATCCAAGTAATGTCGCTCGGCAGGGTTTTCCTGTAAACGGGTTTATTACTTGGAAGTTGAGGTCATGACCATCGGCAATTAAAACTTGTGCCGGCTTTAATAATTTTGCGTTTCTTACAATATATGGCGCAACTTTATCCTTTAATGCTTTTTCTCCATGTCGGGCAAGTGTCCATTTGTCAAAGTTATTGTCCCTGAACCATTCTGCGTACCTTCTAAAAGTTACATCTTTGGGAAGAATTTCATAACCACGCTCTTTTAATATATGTTTTGTTAATGTTATGGATTTCCCGATTGAAAATGCACTTGGGGATAATAAAATCTGTATAAATATTTTTATTTGTTCTTCATTTAGGGTTGTTCGGTATTCTTTTCTTGTTGAATATTTATATTGCCCTACTAAACAAGTCCAATCGCCATTGTATCCTAATAATTTGCGCCATCTATAAAGTGAACCGACAGATATTTTACCTGTTATATTATATAGTTCAGGGTATAAAGTTCCTGTATTATATAATGTTATAAACTGCTGATCTGCTCTTTTATTTTTATAAATCGGATCTAATTTATTTTTCTTTTTATTAGATTTAAAATTATTTCTAAAACCAAGCCAATTATTAATTATGTCATATTTTGCAAGTGCTTGTTTCTTCTGTTCTTCGGATATTATTTTTTCTTGTTTTACTTTTAAATTATTTAATTCAATAATTTCATTCCCGTCTGATTTAAAATCATTGTAATATTCCTGAATATATTTAATTTGTAATTCTTCTTCAAGACTGCTTAATTTAATTTTATATGATTTCCCTCCACGAGTATTTTCTGTTCTATATTCATATTTATTAATTGATATCCTGACGGCTCTTTTTGTAACACCTTTTAATTTTGCTAATGTTTCAACATCTATCCAAGTATTTTCGGTCTGTA
>CAYVSD010000062.1:0-9809 GCA_964453315.1 uncultured Muribaculaceae bacterium
AATTAGCAGCAATATCCAAATAATCGTCTTCCAATTCATCTGCTAAAACAGGCATTAAAGTAAATGCCGTAATGAACATAAAAATCAATAACTTCTTCATACAAAAATTATATCATAAATTTGCACAAACTCTTCTATTATACGTATAAATATAATAAAGAACATATAAAAACCCGAATAAAACCCAACACACATCATTATGGTGAAGATAAACCCCGTATTCTTTATATGTATATTTTTCTATAATTCTGAGCATACGATATGCGATTATATAATACAAAATAATTCCCGCACAAATTATTGGAACCAGCACATAGCCTGAAATCACATAACTCAAAACCATAAAAGATTGCATATTATGTCCTAAATAATATGTTAAAAATATAATAGCCGTAGTAATAGGTACAAATAAAATAGTCACTAAAAATATCGGAATTATTAATTTTAATCTGTCTTTTCCTGTAACGGCCATTAAATCGAATTTTGGTAAATTAAAAAATAACCAAACAAGCGGATAAACGCCGCAAGTTATTACACTAAAAACAATAAACTGCCCCAAACTGTCTATTTTTACAGGGAGAGTCCTTTCTACAAAATATTCCCCGCAATTAGGACATTTTGCTATATTATTTTCAATTTCAACACCGCAATATGGACATTTTACTTTATTTGACATTTTTTCCTCTCAATCTTATATAACACTCGCCGGCGGATTTAATTTTTGAGCTTCAACCCTATCTTTTATTGCTCCTGTCGGCTCATAATAAGGTGAAACTGTCATTATCTGAGCTGCAATATCAGGATAATAATATATAAATCTTAATTCACTTGTTGTTAAAGGTTTTTGAGTATGAACGTTCGCATATCGAACAAGCTCAAGAATATTTCTCGCTTCATGTTCATCTTTAAACTCTAATTCAAGATTATTATAAACATTCCTAAACCCTTTAATTCCGCCATATTCACCTGTAGTAATCATACGTCCAGTTTCAATAATTTCCGGCTCACCGCGTCCAAGCTCTTCAAAATCATAAAGCTCATAATTTCTTCTATCCTTTAAAGCTCCGTCAGCATGAATACCGGATTCGTGTGCAAACGCATTATCACCAACAGCGGGCTGATTCATAGGGATAGGAACACCAAAAGCATAAGCTGTATATTTTGCAATTTGCCAAGCTTTATTAAGATTTATATTTTCGTCAATTTTATATTTTCCGCGAAAACCCGCAGACTTTAAACATGCAAGCAAGCAAGAAACCAAATCGGCATTTCCGGCTCTTTCTCCCATACCGTTAATTGCTGTATTTATATAAGCATCGACACCTGCATCTATTGCAGCTCTTGCGCCCATAACAGAACAAGCCGCCGCCATTCCTAAATCATTATGAAAATGCAATTCTACAGCCATTTCTGTAGCTTTTGCAATTTTATAAATTCTGTCATAAGTTGTTTGAGGATCTTCAAAACCTAATGTATCGCAATAACGAAATCTGTCAGCACCTGATTTTTTAGCTTCAAGCGCATATTTTATAAGAAAATCGATGTTACTTCTTGATGCGTCTTCAGCATTAACTCCTACAATTTTCGCGCCTTTATCTTTAGCACATTCGACAGCCTCTTTTGTCATTTTAATAATATCATCAGGTGTTTTCTTACCTAAATATTTACCGTTAATCATCTGCTCCGATGTCGATTGGGAAAGATTTACATATTTTAAATCAGGTACGTTTTTGAAAGATTCTTCAACATCAGAAGCAATCCCTCTCATCCATCCGGAGAGTTTTGTCGTCTTAATTGCGCCGCGTTTTACAAGCTCTAAATTACCGTTTAAATAATTAAGCTCGTGTTTAGTAGTCGGAAAACCAAATTCAGATTGAGTTATTCCCATACTATCAAGCATCAAATTTATAATAGTTTTTTGTAATTTTGCAAGCCCTAAACGCGAAGTTTGAACTCCGTCTCTATTTGTCACATCTACAAAATATATTCTGTTATCCATCATATAAAATCCTTACCTTATAAGTTTTATTATACACTAAATTATATTAAATAACTTGCTTTTTTAAATAAAGTTAATTACAATTAACATTAAAGAGCTATTTTATATTATGACACAAGATACGCAAATACTGGAAAAAAAGATAAAAAAACAAATAAAAATCGGCAATGTTAAATCAGCAATTGAATTGTGTCAGGCGGGATTGCACAAAGACCCTTCCAACGCTAAATTACATTTAAGACTTGGAGATTTATACCTTGCTTGGCATTTAGATATTTATTCATCTTGTCAATATATTGATGAAGCTATTACAGAATATCAAATTGCACTGGAGTCTTTTATTGATTCTGCCGAAATTTATTATAAAATAGGACTTGCGCAATTTTATAAAGGGGATATGGACAAGGCTATTAATTATTTTAATAATGCCGCTAAAAAAGACCCTAAATATGGAAAAGCGTACTATATGCTTGCAGAAACATATACAAAAAAAGCTCACTTTCAAGATGCGGAAATTAATGCAAAACTTGCCATAAAATACAACCCATTTACAAGTTCTTGCGCGCATTACTTATTACACAATTTATATCAAGTTTCATCTTTCAGAGTTTTTCGCAACAAAATAAAATCTTTTTATGAACTAATAATGTCTGTAATAACGCTTCCTTTTGATATGGAAGCCATAAAAAGAGTAAAATCTTCTTTGACATATTTAAAATTTTTGCCAATGTTTTTAAAAGGTTTTATTCAAATTCAAACCAAGGGCTTGGAACAAGCAATTTCGACCTACAATGAAGCAGTTGAAAAAGCTCCGGGATTTGTACCGTTATACTGCTTGTTAGGAGATATTTATTCTTCTATGGGCGAATTTGAAAATGCCATAACCGAATATAAAATGGCAATTTGGCTGGACAGTTTAAATATTCCTGCATATCGTCATCTTTGCAAAGCTTATGAAGATATGGGAGATTATGATAATGCAGCGGAAACATACGAAAGACTTATAAAAATAATGCCAAATATGCCTGAATTTCATTCAAGTTTGGCAAATATACTTTACATAAAAGGCGATATTGACGGTGCTATTTCACATTTCCAGACAGCAGTAACCTTAAATCCCGGTAAAGAATGGACAAGCGTCGTAAACCAAACATTAGGTTTTGTTTTTCAAGAAGCAAAAGAAGACCTTAATGCTGCAATCACTTCATATCAAAGCGCATATCTTATGACACCTGAAGATATTGACATATATGTAAATTTAGGCAGTGCATTTTATGATAAAGAAGATTATGACAACGCACTTGCAGTATACAGAAGCGCTCTTGATCTAAATCCTAAAAACGCAAAAATTCATTGTAACCTCGGTTTTTTATATTGGGGTAAAGGGGATACCGAAGAAGCAATCAGAGAATATAAATACGCAATTGAATACGATAATAATTATTCAATTGCATATAACAACCTTGGGGTTATTTATCTTGATGATTTAGGAAGAGTACAAGAAGCCATGGATATGTTTGAAAAAGCAGTTGAAACAAATCCAAATTACGCATTAGCTCATTTTAACCTTGCCCGCTCGATTGCCATAACAGGGGATAAAATTCAAGCAGCAAAACTCTATCAAGTGGCTCAAGACGTAAACAATATTACTAACGAAATAGACCCGCAAGATATCATTGATAAGATAAATTCATTATTTGATTAAACTATGCTACTACGTACTCCACCAATGTTTTTTTACTTGTGGATGAAGATTTTGAAGAAATATCCTTACTAGCCGTTTCACTTTTCGCTTCTTTAGGGGCGTTGCTATAATCCACACGGCCATCGCCATCAAAATCAATGTAATCGACAACTTGTCCGCCCTTATACGTTCTTACTGCCACAACTCCACCCTGTTCGTTTAATTGTATACAGCCAACAACCTGCCCGTAAGAATCTTTATAAGTTATCAAGCCATTTTCATCTTGAGATGATACATAATTTGGATTATTTGCTAAACCTGTTGCAACTCTAATATCATTTTTATATGCAGATTTTTGCTAAGCTTGAGCTAAACGTTTTTCATATCTTTCCCAAAACACAAGATCTCTATCATTACCTGTTCTTAAACCCAAATTACAATTACACTTTCCCGCGTAATTGTCCGCACGCTGCATCTATATCCGCACCGCGTTCCAGTCTTACTGTTACTTTTTTACCTGAATGTTCTAATAAATATTTAAACTTCATAATAGAATTATTTGAAGGACGCTGATAATCATTTTTTTCTGTAGGATTATAAGGAATTAAATTAATATTACATTTTATATCTTTTAAATATGCCGCTAACTCTTGAGCAGCCTTTGACGTATCGTTTAAATCTTTTATCAAAAGATATTCAATAGTAACTCTGCGACCGGTCTTATCAACATAATTTTTTAAAGCAGAATGTAACTTATCCATCGGATATTTTTCTTCGATTTGCATAAGCTTACGTCTTATTTCATGATTTGGAGCATGAAGCGATAATGCAAGCGTAGACTGCATATCCAGCTGTGCTAATTTGTTAATTTGCGGAATTATACCTGAAGTAGAAACGGTTAATCTTCTTGCTCCTATTTGAAAATCCTCATTAAAAATTTTCATAGCCCTTAACACATTATCAAGATTTAACAAAGGTTCTCCCTGTCCCATAAAGACAACATTTGTAACTTTTAACCCTGTATCTCTCTGAATCATCAAAACCTGTTCGATAATTTCTTTGTAACTGAGATTTCTTATAAATCCACGCTTACCTGTTGCACAGAACGAACAATTAACAGCACAGCCAACTTGTGAACTCACACAAGCTGTCAAATTTGCTCTGTTATCAAAACGCATTAAAACTGTTTCTACACATTCACCATCAGGAAATTCAAGCAAATATTTAATAGTACCGTCAGAACTTTCCTGCTTTATCTTTATTTTAACATCTGAAACAACAGCTATTTCTTTTAACTGATCTCGGAATTTTTTAGATAAATCCGTCATTTCATCAATATCTTTAACAGATTTTAAATAAATCCAATTATGGATTTGACGAGCACGAAATTTCGAAGCACCCAATGCAGAAGTTAACTTTTCGATTTCGTCCAAATTCAAACCTGACAGAACATTAAAATTGCTCATAACTATTTACTACCTGCCCTATAAATGTCTTTCATTAGGACTTAGCAACAAATCAGCGAGCCTATCAGCACCTAAAAAACCTCTTTGAGACATCAAATCTGCTGCCATATTATTATCATAGGCAACAAATCTATGACGGATTTCAAACGAACCGTTTTCAAAATCGGCAACAACATAACATGCTCGTGGTTTTTCTGTCATAGGACGACCGACACTACCGACATTTACAACAGTTTGACCGCTATTAGTCTGATATCCGCAAGGGATATGAGTGTGTCCACACAAAATTAATTTTTCACCTACACCTGAAATAATCTCTTCAATTTCTTCAATCGGCATTTCAGGTAAAATATCCTCATCATTTCTTCTTGGAGAACCGTGAACAAGCAATATGCTGCAATCTTCAACTTCCAAACTCAATTGAGGAGGTAATTGTTCAAGATAAGCTCTATAAGAATCATCTAAAATATTTACATCATCTTCGATAGCATTTGCCATAATCGGAGCATGCTCTTCTAAAAATGCCTTAACTTCTTCACCATAGTTTGCAATCATCTTATCCGTATTCCCCTGAATTACTGTCCAAGTCGGCTGTGCCATAACATAATCCAAAACTTCAACAGGTGACGGACCGGCTAAAGCTAAATCGCCTAAACAAAAAACATGTTCACAACCTTGTTCAACTGCGTCAGCCATAACAGCCTCTAATGCTTGAACATTTGCATGAATATCAGATAATACCGCAACTCTCATAATATTTTTTCCTCTTTTTCTGTGATAAAATTATAATATGATAAACAGACGAAAATCAAAAGAAATTTCAATCGGAAATGTAAAAATCGGTAATAATAACCCTATTAGCGTACAATCAATGTGTAATACCGATACAAGAGATATAAAAACAACATCTCAACAAATTAGAGAATTGGCAGACGCAGGATGTGAATTAATAAGACTTGCTGTTTTAAATAAAGACGCAGCATCCTCTATTAAAGAACTTGTTAAAATGTCTCCAGTGCCACTAATTGCAGATATTCACTTTGATTACAGACTCGCTATTGAATGTATAAACAACGGAATTGCCGCATTAAGATTAAATCCGGGTAATATCGGGAAACGAGAAAATGTAGAAGCCGTTGTAAAATTGGCAAAACAGCAACAAATACCAATAAGGATAGGTGTTAACGCAGGTTCTTTAGAAAAAGAATTACAAGATAAAGATATTCCGCTATCCGAAAAAATGGTACAAAGCGCACTAGGACATATCAAAATACTTGAAGATTTAGATTTTGACCTTATTAAAGTATCATTAAAATCTTCCGATGTAATGACAACTATTGACGCATATCGTTCAATTGCACAAAAAATTTCATATCCTTTACACATAGGCCTTACTGAAGCAGGAACACTAAAAGGAGGTCTAATTAAATCTTCTGTAGGCATTGGCACACTACTTGCAATGGGCATAGGAGACACCATCAGAGTTTCATTAACAGAAAACCCAATAGAAGAAGTACATGCAGGCTACGGAATTTTAAAATGCTTAGGATTAAGAAAAAGAGGAATTAACTTTATATCTTGTCCGACTTGCGGCAGAACACAAATAGACCTGATACCGCTTGCAAAAAAAGTTGAAGAAAGATTTAAAAACTATGATAAAGACATTACAATTGCGGTTATGGGCTGCGCAGTTAACGGTCCTGGAGAAGCAAGTCATGCTGATTTTGGAATAGCGGGCGGCATAGGTGTCGGATACATTTTTAAAAAAGGTGAAATTATCGCAAAAGTTCCTGAAGCAGAATTACTTAATAAACTGGAAGAAGTAATAAAATCATCTAAATAATCTATGACTTTTTTATGTAAACAAATTATAATATTATTGCAACACCCCTAAAAAGATATTATAATGTTGCATAAAAGAGGTAAATATGGATAAAAAAACATTAATTACATTACTTGTGCTTGCTGCTTTTCAAATTCCGGTTAATGCTTCTGTAACTACTGATGAAGCAATTTCTGAGCGATATATGCGCAATACCGGATATTCTCAACAAACCGTAGAAATGGTTACAGTAAGTAATGCAAGAGGGGTAGGAAAAGAATACTATACTCCTGATGAAAGGAAATTACAAAAATCTAACGGCTTTGTAAAATTCTGGAGAAAATTATACGCATATTTTGATCCGGGAGCAGAAGATTATTCTTTCTATCATCACGACACAACAACAACTCCGTCATATACGGATTTATAAACAAATTTGAAATACTTAGCAGGCGATTTGTACTTAAAATCGCCTGTATTTAATACAGGATATCATGTTAAAAAACGCACCCCTAAAAACATTAACAGCTGTAATAATATCAGCATTTGCGTTCTGCGTTCCGTCGTTTTCGCAGGATGAAATTTTAGACCCGATATTAAATGAAATACCTGCTATAGAACAAACTAATAACACAAATATTAGTTCATTTTTACCTTTAGAATTATCTCAATCTGAAGTTATTTTTAAACAATCCTCTCACAAAATTAATATAATCGATCCAACTAATGCCGGAAGTTATTTTCCGGGAGGAAGAGGCGCAAATCAGCTTATAATATACACGCCAAATTACGGACGCCATACAGGAACAAATGAATTTGGTACAGAAGCCGTTGTCGAAAACAACATTGTAACATCACTAAGCGGCGCAGATTCAACAATTCCTGAAAACGGTATCGTAATTAGCGGCCACGGTAATGCTAAAAATTGGATTACTCAAAATATCAATTTAGGCTCAAAAATATATGTTGACCCTATTAATAAAACAATTACCGTATATACAACCTCAGACAGCTATATGTTTGAAGCAAAAAACAAAATAGGAGAAGCGCAAGGTATAATAAATTATTACAAATACAGAATACCCTCTTATAATGTTACACTGCCGCAAAACCACATACAAACAGCAGAAAATTATTTAAAATTGGCAGATCAAAATAAACAAAACGGAAGTGTTTTAAAACAATATACATCAGAAGCTATAGACGAGGCAAATATGGCAATTAAAACGGCTTTGCCATACATGCCAAAAGAATTAAAAGGAGTTTGGGTTCGTCCGACAGAAACGACTCCGCAACAAATTTCTGAAACTTTACAAAAAATGAAAGAAAACGGATTTGATAACGTTTTTCTTGAAACATATTTCCACGGCAAAACTATTTTTCCTAGTAAAACAATGAACAAATATGGTTTTACTGTTCAAAACGACATTTTCCAAGGATTTGATCCATTGGAAATATGGATAAAAGAAGCTCATAAACGCGGAATAAAAGTTCACACATGGTTTCAGTCTTTTTACGTAGGTAACGAACCACCACTTAATAATCAAACAAGCATCCTTGCAGTACACCCGGATTGGGGAAATAAAACTAAAAAATATGCCACAAATGTATACCCAACAAAATCAATATCAGAACATAACGGCTATTTCTTGGACCCTGCAAATAACGATGTTCAAGATTTTTTACAAGAATTAATATGCGAAATAATTACTACATATAAACCTGACGGAATAAACTTAGACTATATCAGATATCCAAATTCTAATGCCAGAAGCGACATAAATTCTTGGGGCTTTACAGAATTTGCCCGCAGTGAATTTGAACAAAAATACGGCATTGATCCTCTTGAATTAACAACAGCAGACGCGCAATGGTATGATTGGAATCAATATCGCAGAGATAAAATTACTAATTTTGTACAAAAAATAGGCCAAATCGGACGACAACATAATGTCTATATAAGCGCTGTAATCTTCCCTGATATCGCATCTGCCTTATCGACAAAACAACAAGACTGGAGAAATTGGTCAAGAAATAACTATATAGATGGATTTACACCATTATTTTTAACCTATGATTCAAAAATGCTGGCTTCGATGATGAATGATGTTATAATGACAAAATCTCCATCTACTCAACTATACGCCGGATTATTTGTAACATTCATGGGCGGCTCCGGCGAAGATTTAATTCGACAAATTTTTGAAACCCGAAAAATGAATGCTGACGGCGTAATATTATTTGACTACGCCCATACTACTGATACATATACATCAACCTTAATGGCTAGTGTTTTTAATTCAATGGAAAAACAAAAAGACACACTCGTTGCTCAAAAAAAAAAGAAGTTCTGGCAAAGAAAAAACAAAAAGAAAAACAAAAAAATACAATAAATATAAACAGGAGAACAACCGTAACAACAACGAAAAACGGGAATTGGGTGTTTAGCAAATAATATTATTAGACTTAACAATATTTTACATCAATTGGGAAACACGGAAATATTATTAATCAGTTAATATAATTAATAAGATATAATCTCTTTAGAAGAATTGGAAGAAGGAGATTATTTATGCAACTTACACAAAGAGAAATGGAAATATGTAAACTTATATCACACGGATACAGTAACCAGCAAATAGCTGAAATTTTACACGTGAGCATACACACCGTAAAAGCTCATCTTGCACATTTATTTTATACAAATGAAAACATACAAAACAGAACACATTTAGCATATATTCTCGGAAAAGAAAATATAGTGTAGGAATATATAAAAAAAAAGGAATAGACTTTTGTCTTATTCCTCTTTTTTCTAAATTAGGTGCTGGCAACGAG
>CAYVSD010000063.1:0-9559 GCA_964453315.1 uncultured Muribaculaceae bacterium
ATAAGAATATTTTAAAACAAGGTGGCTGTGTAAAAATACTTGGTCATTCTTATATGGTAAATGTTCAAAATGCAAAAAAGAATAGTATAGAATTAAATGATAAAGAAATAATTTTTTATATTAAAAACTCTAGTTGCAATCTTGAAAAGAAGTATGAAGAATTTTCAAGAATAGAAATGAAAAGTCTTTATCAAGATATATTGGATAAGTATTATCCAATAATAAGAAAACATGGAAAAATTAAACCTACTATAAATATAAGAAAAATGAAACAATGTTGGGGTACAAGCAATCCTGAAAATAATACCATAACTATAAATGAGTATTTATATATGGCTCCCATATATTGTATTGAATATGTAATTTTACACGAAATTACCCACTTCTTATATCCATTTCATAACAAATCTTTTTATAATTTTATTAGTGTCCATATGCCAGATTGGCAAGATAGGAAAAAGAAATTAAATATAGAGTTTAATGTATAACTTGATTTAAATTTGACTTTGAGTGATGAATGCGACACGATAAAGGAGGTCGTATGGAAAAAGTCGGATTGAATATTACCCCAAAAGAATTCAGACAATTAAGCAAGTGGTCGGAGAACATTTATAACATAGCTGTTGTTATTGATTATTTCGTTGCTAATCAACCGGAGATTGAAGAATGCTATAATCTTGCGCCGATAGTCAAACACTTGAGGAACGATGCGGATGTCTTGAATGCATTCTTTATAGACCATGAAAAAGAAGTTATAGAAATTACTTAGGATAAACACATATTTAAATATTTGTAATTAGAAATATTTAAGCTGTATTTCAATAATATAAATATTTTTGTTAATTAATAACTAGGCATATTACTACATTTTTATTTGAAGTTAAAAATTTCTATTACAATTACTTCAAAATACGTTTTCTATAACAATGTGGACAACCACTGCCCTTGCTTCTATGAGCAATAGTTGTTTGCCATTCATGCCCATTTGAACACTTCCACCAGACTTTTTTCCCACTAGAAGCTGTAACTTGCGTAGGTTTTAAGTCTCCGTTTTTCTCATAATTCCATTCTTTTGCTAACTCTGGATTTATTGTAGCTAAATCATTATAGCCTGTTAATACCTTATAATTAGAACAATAAGGGCAACCGCTCCCATTGCTTCTGTGGTTTATTGTTGCCTGATAATCATGTCCTTTACTGCATGTCCACCAAACTTTTTTCCCACAACCTTTCATAACTTGAGTAGGTTTTAGATCTCCATTTTTCTCATAATTCCATTCTTTTGCAAGTTCGGGATTTGTTGTAGCTAAATCATTATAGCCAGTTAATAATTTGACATTTGAACAATATGGGCAACCACAACCATTACTTCTACTTGCGATTGTCGCTTGCCATTCATGCCCTTTTGAACATTTCCACCATACTTTTTGTCCGCTTGAAATAGTAACTTGAGTAGGTTTTAAATCTCCGTTTTTTTCACAATTCCATTCTTTTGCAAGTTCGGGATTCGCCGTTGCTAAATCATTATAGCCAGCTAAAACTTTTTGACTAGAACAGTATGGACAACCTTTTTCTTTTGATCTATTAGCAATTCTTGTTTGCCATTCATGCCCATTTGCACATTTCCACCAAACTTTTTTGTCACTACCAATAGTGAATTGAGTAGGTTTCATATCTCCGTTTTTTTCATAATTCCACTCTTTCGCAAGCTCAGGATTTGTTGTTACTAAATCATTATAGCCTTCTAAAGCTTTATAGTTGGTACAATATGGGCAACCACTGCCTTTTGTTCGATTAGATATGGATGCTTGCCATTCATGCCCTTTCGAGCATTTCCACCAAACTATTTGAGCAGATTTTTGCGTAAAATATTCTGGTTTTAATTCTCCATTTTTCTCATAGTTCCATTCTTCTGCTAATGCGGGATTTGAATATACTAAAGATTTTTCTTTCTCTTGTGTAAGAGTGTTTTCTAAAATTTTAATTCTATCTTTCTTTATGTCAATTTGTGGTTTTATGTTATTGTTTATATACGAAACAACAAAGCAAATTGCATTTTCTAGTTCGTTTATCGTTAAATCTTTAAGATTGTAAAAAACAGCACCTACTAGATAAATTTTCGGACATTTTGGTTCTCTAATGTTTATTGTTTTAATACCAAACTTATTTAAATTAGTTATTTTTTTTATGTCTTTATTTATATCTTTATGCCATGTTTGACCATCATATTCTATAGCAAGTTTATAATCTTTTAAATATATATCACATTCATTTTTATCTATAATATATCTATTTTCAACATTCTCAAAATATTTAGACAAATAATAAAAAATAGCTTGCTCAGGAAATGACGTTTGTATATCTTTTGAGCACACAGGACAACCTGTGCCATTTGTTCTGTGTGCTATAGTAGCTTTCCAAGTATGTCCTTTTTTACACTTCCACCAAACTTTTTTATTACTTGCTTCAACCACTTGAGTAGGTTTTAAATCTCCATTTTTCTCATAATTCCATTCTTTTGCAAGCATAGGATTGGTCGTTGCTAAATCATTATACCCGACCAATATTTTTTTATTTGCACATATTGGACAACCTGTACCATTAATTCTGTGATTTATGGTTGCTTGCCATTCATGACCTTTTGTGCATTTCCACCAAACTTTTTTATTGCTGCCAGCAGTGACTTGAGTAGGTTTTAAATCTCCATTTTTTCATAATTCCACTCTTTTACTAATTCCGGATTTGATTTTTCCAAATTATTATTTTCTCTTAGCATAAAGAAATTATGTGTTAAATAATATTTATTTGCAAGTATAAATAATCAATTAAACAATGTCCGTTTTTGACATAGACGTAAAATATAATATAATTGTAATTGCATACAGGAGTTAATATAATGAAAAAATTTTTATCAGTAATATTTAGTTTTTTGATTTTCGCAAATGTAACTTTTGCGGCAACTTCTTATGACAGATATGGTCAAAAAACAGGTTCATATCGTAAAAACGGTTCAACCATAAACTGGTATGACAGGTACGGACAAAAAACAGGTAGCTTCAAAAAAACTTCAAACGGTTATAATTCTTATGACAAATACGGAGCTAAAACCGGCTCATACAAATCAAACGGAAACACCACAACCCAATATGACAGGTATGGTGCAAAAGTTGGCACATACAAAACAAATTCAAGTGGTGTTACAACTTCGTACGATAAGTACGGGCAAAAAACAGGATCATTTAAAACAGATTCTTCGGGTAGAACAACCCAATATGACAGATACGGAAGAAAAGTCGGGAGTTATAAATAATTTGCAGTAATATCAAAATGAGGTAAGGAATGAAAAATCTTCTATCGTTATATGCTCTTACAAAAAGTTTAACATTTTGGCTGTTTATTTTACTTGTAATAATAGGTCTTTCCCTGCCTTCTGCTATGATGGAAGGTTACGGGAAATTTGCGGCAGCATTAATTTTGTTTTCTTTGGGTTTTGAAATTTGCAGGTTGTTTAATATAAATATCGGATATTATTTTGTATTTACAGGAATTGTGTTAGTTGCGATTCAGCCTGCAATAGGAATAATTTTACTGATTTCTGCTTTGATATTTTTCTCTGTTGCCTCAAAATCTGTTAAAGAAGAATCAAATCAGGAAATTGCACAAAAAGCAATTGAAAGACACAATCGTAGGAATAAAAATAATCCGAATTATAAGCCGATAGATCCCAAAGAAGCTGATAAAATTCGGAATAATAAACCCATAAGGAAAGTGAATCCGTTTGTTGAAAACGTGAATATCGATGAACCCATATCTCCTGAACCGTTTATAAAAATTCGAGATGCTATTGATAAAACTGGTATTGAAAATATTACTCCCGAAAATTTATTTGGAAAGTTAAATGAAATTGAGTCACTTGCCGGAATGAAAATCTTCAGAAAAGAGGCAACTTCTATTGAATCATTAAAGCAACTTCATATGGCTTTGCATCATATAGATTTGGACGTAAGAGAATCGGTAACCCTTCAGGAATTATTTGATGTTGATGAAAATGATGCATTTGAATATGAGAAAAAATACAACCCTCAACCGGGGCGGGATTATTCAGATTCACAACAGGAAGAATTAGGAACTGTTGAAAGTGCAGGTATTGTTGCGGGAACTATTGCGGCATTAAATTATATGGATAAGAAAAACAGAATTAATAAAAAACGTGCCGAAGTTGAAAAATTAAATAGCGAATACAGGTTTGAAAGAGGTTTTGATCCCGATTTTGACGAGGATGAATTTTTATCGTCAGGCATAAAAGATGAAGAGAAATATTTAGATGCTCGCAAGCAGGAGCTTCAGCAGAAAAATATCGCATACGATCAGTATTTATCACCTGATGAAAGAAAACTTTACGAATCTGACGAGAATTAATAAGTTATAAATTATTTTTTATACAAATTTAACTCGTTTAAAAAGTGTTTAATCAGTGTTCAAATGGTGTTCAAAAATTATTGTGTTGAAATGATACGTTTTAGACACATTAAGTTGATGATTCCTGTTGAAAGAGTGATGAATGTAGTAGCGTGAAAGGAGCATATAATGATTGAAATTGGCAAAAAGTACAGATTAAAAAAACTCAAAGGTTGGTTTGAAAAAGATAGCGAAGAATTCACAGTTGTTTGTTTTGGCGAACACAACATTGTTGGCTGCGTTGCCCCGGATGGAGAAAGGTATGTATTTGATAAAGATTTTTTGATCGATCCCGACAAGCCGGACAAAATATACGCAGATATTACAATAACGAAAGGTTAAACTATGATTGAAAAAGATTACAAATTATACGGAGCAAAGATTTTAAATCTAAAAACACAAGAAATTGGTTTGCTGATTTGTTTATGGGAGAACAAGTTTGCCGATAGAACGGTCGATTTTGCAACTTGCGTAGATAAGAATGGTAAACGCTACAACATTGAACTTGATAATATAAGAGGGTTTGAAGATGATTTTGAAAAATAAATTGACTAAAGAAACACTTGATATTCCATATTCTGAATTCAGGATAAAATTTGCAAAAGAAATTCAAGATGCGTTTGAAAGCTACCGCAAAACACAATTGAATAAATATTCCTGGAACTTCAAAGACGACAATTCTTTGGAGTTTAATTTTTATTTTGAACTTCAATGGAATTTTAATCACTATGGAAATAGTAACTGGTATATTGAACGCATTAGTTAATATTTATAAACGGACAAAAAGCTTTTTTGAAAGCAAGAGTTTTTTCTTCAAGCCAAATAAAGTCTTTTTCCCAACTTTTATTGTCATAAAGGTTAAAGTTATCTCTACTGATGGAAATCCTGCTTGCTTTTTTACCTTTTAGCTCTTGCCAAAGCAATTCTTCTCCAAAAAGTTTTTCAATTTCTTCTTTATGTTCAGCTAATTGATAGTAAAACTCTTTATTATCAGGAATATATAGTTCAACACCAATTTTGTTTTCTTTTCCTAACGCTGTAAGACTAATATGTGCTTTTGAAGTTCCTATAGAAACGTTATTCCAATGATCTGATGATGGTTTTTGTGGATGAACTTGGGAACCTTTATTGCTCAAATATTCATTTAAGGCTGTCCAGAAATCAAGCAGTTTTAATTTCCTATCCGTAAGAGATGAAACTGGTGCTTTCATAATTTTTGCCCATTCATTTGGTTTGCTTATTATTTGAAATTTTGGTGCATATGGTGAATCCCCAATTTGCCACAGTTCCAATTTAATAGCAAAGAAATTGATATTTTCATCTGTGTGTTCATTCAGCCAATCTATTGCTTGTTTATGTTCATTTCTAACATCTTTAACTATCCAAATTACTATTTCTGCATTGTAACCGGATGCATAAGTTATAATTTTACCCAAGTGGTCATGATTAGTTGCTTCTAATTGATTTTCAATTACGATTTTCCTGCCATTAGAATCTTCTGCTAATATATCTACATTGAAAGAACCTACACTAGCTTCAGTTTGAATCAAGTTAATATCAATTCCTATTTCTTCGCTTAATAATGCAAGATTATCTTCTTGTGCAAGCCAACGAGTAAAATCCAATGCTTCATGTTTCCATGCTTCGCGCAAATTAACTTTTTTCAATCTTCCTAATGTTGCAACCATATGCCACTCCTTTAATATTAGATTAATCCTATCATAAAAATTATTTTTATTATATGATGTCCTAAACAAAGGAATAACAAGCATGAATAATCATTTACAAGAAATAATTAACAAAATAATTAAAAGTTATGATTCTATTGTACAAAAATCTATAAAGATATTAGTATCTCACCATAACGATCAAGCTATAGTTGCAGCAATATGCGTTGCGGATGGTGCAGCTCTTTCGATAAAATCACGTACTAAAATCACAGTAGCTCCTGATAACGAAAAAACTTTATTTTCAACTTTAAGATTTAAACAAATTATTACTAAAAGTTATTCTGGGAATACACCTATTATTTCAGAAGAACCAGAAATAGATTTAAATTATGCTGCACAATTTTTAGATAATATCGATAAAGCTTTAGATAATTTTGATAATTTATTAGAAATTAAAGATAAAATTGATAAAATTTTTACAGACTTAAAATACGAAAAAATATGGCTGAATAGATCTTGAACATATTTTGAACGGTTATAAAACGGGGTTTGAATTAATTTGGCGGTTTATCCATTCCATTATTACTGAAACAAGGTATTCTTGTTCAGATTTAGTTAGTTCCCTGTGTTGAGGGAATTTGTGCCATTTTTCAATACAGCCACGACAACAAGTAGCTGTTGCATGTTGTGCGATAAAAACAGGATGCCCTCGCATTGGAGTTTGTTTACCGTCGTTTACAGGTTCTGCCGGAGCAACTCTATCCCGAATAAAATCACAGGCATGAGAGTAAATTTTATCCATTCCTTTATCATTGATATATTCAAGTTCTTTTGTCCGAAGTTTGAATCTGCTCCTAAATTTTGATTTTACAAGTTTATCTAAAATGTCCATAAAATATATAATTTATACCTTTAAAGCTTCTTCTGCGAGATTTCTTTTAAATATTTCCTGTATAAATCTTGCTCTTATCCATAAAGAAAAATTCGAGTTTGAAACCGTTCTTGGGTCACATTTTACAATTTCTGATACAAGATTTTCCACAGGTTCGTTGTATATTTTAGAAAAACTATCACAACAAGCATTAAAAGTTCTTTGCGAGCATTGTTCAACCAAATCTTTTGCTACTGTTGGCGATTCTTCCGTAACCGTTTTAATAAACTCTTCAACTTCCTGTTTATTTAAAAACTTTCCATGATATTTTGTATTCTTTAAATGGCGACCAAAACTTTCATTTTCGTATGGCTCTTCTGCTTGTATGTCAAGAACACTCATTGCTTCACCAATAATTTCATTTCTTGATTTGTTGTCATAAATATCTTTAAATTTTTGCATATCATCCGGAAGCGGCTGCTGCCACCAGCCACTCCTGTGGTTATCGCAATGTCCGTCAAACCAATCACGCGCATTTTTTAGCGTATTTTTCTTTACTCCCAATTTTTCCGAAGCAACAATAAATGCTTTATCTTGACTCAATGTTGGATACAATGAATTGTGCTCGTATTTGCTAAAACAATACGCAACTAAATACATATTTGATTTAATGTCTTCATCAATTTTTTCGTAAGTTCTTGATATTTCTTCTTTACTACTTTGAAGATCTAAACCATGTTTATTTTCATTTAATTTGCTTATAGCAATTTCTGTTTTAAGCATAATACTTAAAAAAGTATTTTTATTTTCTTCGTCATGAGAAATTACAGCTTTTTCCATTCCTTTTTGTGCCAATTCTTTAATTTCTAATAATAAATTTTTCATAATATCTCCTTATGCTTTTCTTTTATTATAGCATTTATTATATACATTGTCAAGAATAAAAAAAATAAAAGGAATAAAAATTAAATTTTTGTCAAAAGTTGATAAAAATACATCATAATAAAACTTTGATGTTGTCTTGCGGTCGGATAATATATTATCTATATATTGACATTTTTAATAAAATCGGTTAAGATATTATCTATGAACAATCAATTTTTAAATCAAAAAACTCCTAATGAAATAGCCAAAAGTTTAGCGGATAGAATTAAAGAACACCGTAAAATGCTAAAAATTTCGCAGGAAGTTTTAGCGCAAAAATCTGGAGTTAGTCTTGGCAGCATTAAAAGATTTGAAGCAAAGCATGAAATTTCGTTGCAATCATTTATTAAAATTACAATTGCACTTGATTTGGATAATGACATTGAAAATTTATTTACCAAAAAAACATATGCTACAATAGATGAAATCATAAAAGGTAAATAAAAATGGAAGATTATAAATACCTCAAAGTTTTTTATAATGATAAGTTAGTTGGGACTTTAGCTAAAACTCCTGATAGGCTTGTTGCTTTTGAATATGATAGTGAATGGCTTGCCACCGGTTTTAGTATTTCACCGTTATCGATTCCACTTCAAAAAAAAGTATATTTACCCAAATTTGAGCCGTTTGAGGGTCTATTTGGTGTATTTAACGACAGTTTGCCGGATGGTTGGGGAAGGTTATTAGTTGATCGCCTTCTACTCAAAAACAAGATTAACCCAAGTGAAATTGATAGTTTAAACCGTCTTGCAGTCGTTCAAGAAAGCGGTATGGGCGCATTAACATACCAACCTGAACACAAATTTGAAGCATCACAAGAAAAATCTGATTATGACAAACTTGCTACTGAATGTTCAAAAATATTAGAATCGCAAAATTCTGATAACTTGGATGAACTTTTTAAACTCGGCGGTTCATCAGGTGGTGCAAGACCAAAGATTCTAACAAAAATAAGTGGTGAAGATTGGATAATAAAATTCCCATCTTTGCAAGATCCGAAAAATATTGGAGAACAAGAGTACCAATATTCACTTGTTGCAAAAGATTGCGGAATAAAGATGAGCGAAACAAAACTTTTCGACTCAAAAATTTGTTCAGGGTACTTTGGGATAAAACGGTTCGACAGGGAAAATGGCAGAAAAGTACACATGGTTTCAGTCAGTGGATTATTAGAAACAAGCCATCGTCTGCCAAATCTTGATTATAGTATTTTAATGAAATTGACGTTGGAATTAACAAAAAATTATCAGGATATTGAGCAGTTATACAGGTTAATGTGTTTCAATGTTTTTGCACACAACAGAGATGACCATTCTAAGAATTTCTCTTTTCTTTATGACGAAAATAGAAAAGAATGGCACTTGTCCCCAGCATACGATTTGACTTACAGTTCATCATTTAACGGAGAACATGCAACTACAATTAATGGAGAGGGTAAAAATCCAACATTAGAAAATATTTTAGCGGTAGCCAAAAATATCGGAATGAAAGAAAAACTCGCACGTGACATAGCGCTTGATATTAAAAACAAATGTTTGTTATTAGTTGATTAGAATTTGTCAGAGTTTGGGTATGTTTTAACTTCCCTCTCAATTTCAATTACATATTTTAAAATTTCAATACTAACTGTAAAATA